>JANONI010000241.1:0-4543 GCA_031420755.1 Bacteroidota bacterium
TAGTTCAATCTCAAATTGTTGATTATAATCCTGATAATCCAAACCTTCCTGTCAATAGCCCTAACGCACATTATTCAATCTCTGTTGAAGCCTTGAAGGTTATTCAATCTTACAAAACAAAGAATTGGAAAAAAAAGGTTCAAAAATTTAAAATGAATATTGAGAAATATCAAACAACATCTCAATTAGAAAGAGAAAATAAATTAATTTCGGTTAAAACAAAATCAGGTTTGAAATTAAAACTATCGCCTGGTGACCATAACCTTTTGCAAGCTGCTGTTGTAGAGAAATTTACATGCTATTTTGCGACGAATTCTGAGTTATTGTATTTAGGCGATACCGCAAAAAAGGATTTATTTATAGAAAAAGAAAAATTACTCTTGCTGAACATTCCAATGGATAAGCATAGTAAACTTCCCGATGTTGTGTTGTATGACTTGACTAAAAATTGGATATACTTAATCGAGGTTGTTACTTCCCATGGACCAATGAATGTCAAACGTGTTTTTGAGTTACGTCAAATGTTCAATGGTTGTAAGGCTGGATTAATCTTTGTTACAGCATTTCAAAATTTTATAGAATTTAAGAAATATACTTTAGATCTGGCATGGGACACAGAAGTTTGGATTGAAGAATTTCCTGAGCACATGATTCATTTTAATGGTGATAAATTTTTAGGACCAAGATAATGTCCCAATTTATACACCTACACAATCATACGCACTATTCTCTGTTGGACGGTGCATCAACAGTTGAAACCCTCTTAAAAGCAGCGGCTGATAATAATATGCCTGCCGTTGCGTTAACCGATCATGGTGTTATGTTTGGTGCGATCGAGTTCTACAAGAAAGCTCTACAGAAAAAAATAAAGCCGATTATTGGCTGCGAAGTCTATATTCTTTCAAAAGGAAGCCGCTTCAACAAATCGAAAGAGAAGGATGATGGAAACGATCTGCTTGTTTCCGAAGGTAAGACAAAAAAGAAACGCGATTATCAACATCTTATTCTTTTATGCAAGGATATTGTCGGTTATAAAAATCTTATTAAGCTTGTAACACTCGGTCACACTGAAGGGTATTATTATAAACCTCGAATTGATTTCGATCTTCTTTCAAAACATCACGAAGGGCTTGTCTGTCTTTCTGCCTGCGCGGGTGGAGTTGTTGCGAATCCGTTGATCAACGGAGATTATGAAGAAGCAAAAGAGATTGCGTTGATGTATAAAAATCTTTTTGGCGATGATTTTTATTTAGAGATACAAGATCACGGAATTCCTGCCGAAAAGATTGTTCTTCGTGACATGCCAAAGATTGCAAAAGAGTTGGATATTAAACTTGTTGCAACGAATGATAGTCATTATGTTAAGCGCGAACATGCCATTGCTCATAACATCATGCTTCTTATCCCCGAAGCAAGCGTAAATGATGCTCCGGATATTACCAATCTTCGCTACGGTACCGATCAGATCTATTTCAAGTCTGAAAAAGAAATGGTTGAGTTGTTCAAAGAATTTCCCGATGCAATTGCAAACACTCTTGAGATAACGGAAAAATGTAATCTGAAATTAAATTTAGGCGAGAATAAAATGCCTAAATTTCCAATTCCACCGGATGCCGGAGTTACATCGCTCGAAGAATATCTGGAAAAGATTGCGTGGGAAGGATTGCGAAAGCGATACAAAGAAATTACTCCTGCCATTGATGCTCGAATGAGACACGAGATCAGCGTCATTAATCGAATGGGATACGCCGGCTACTTTTTAATTGTTGCTGATTTTATTAAAGCTGCGCGCGATAGAGGAGTGATGGTTGGACCCGGCCGTGGAAGTGCCGCGGGAAGTATCGTTGCCTATGCAACTCAAATAACGAATGTCGATCCGTTGAAATACGATCTTCTGTTTGAACGATTTTTGAATCCTGACCGTGTTTCAATGCCTGATATAGACGTTGATTTCTCGGATTGGAAACGGGACATCGTTATCAAATACGTGCGCGAAAAATACGGAGAAGAAAATGTCGCGCAGATTATAACATTCGGAACACTCTCTTCGAAAGCAGTACTGAAAGATGTTGCCCGCGTTCTTGGCATTCCGCTTTCTGTTGTGGAAAGTATCACGAAGCAAATTCCTACAATGCTTGGAAAAGTTATGCCGATTCAAGAAGCATTGGATACGCTTCCTGATCTTAAACCGTTTAAAGAAAATACCGATCCGAAAATTCAACAGATGTTTGAAGTTGCTAAAGTGCTTGAAGGAATGAACCGAAATGCCGGTATGCATGCTGCCGGAGTTGTGATTTCGCCTGAACCATTGAGTAATTTGGTTCCGATGTATAAGACACCCTCCACTGAATTGATGACGCAATTCACAATGAAAGATCTTGAAGAAGCCGGACTTCTCAAAATGGACTTTCTTGGTTTGCGTACGCTAACTGTGATTGAGAATGCACTTGAGCAAATCAAAAGAAATCATGGCGTTGAAATCAATATTGATGAACTTCCCGAAGATGACCAAAGGACATTCGAATTATTTAGTAAAGGACAAACTGTTGCCGTTTTTCAGTTTGAAAGTTCCGGAATGCAGGATTGGCTTCGCAAGTTGAAACCGAATTCGATCAGCGATCTTACAGCGATGAATGCGTTATATCGTCCTGGTCCAATGGAAAATATCGGCGACTTTATAAAACGTAAACATGGTTTTGCAAAAATTGAATATCTGCATCCCAAGCTTGAAGAAACTTTAAAAGAAACATACGGTGTAATCGTTTATCAAGAGCAAGTAATGCGTATTGCTTCGGATGTTGGCGGCTTCACGCTCGCCAAAGCCGATTTGATGCGTCGTGCGATGGGAAAAAAAGATAAAAAGAGCATGGAGGGTTTGAAAGCCGAATTTATCGAAGGCGCTCAGAGAGCGAATAAGCTTAGTGCAAAACTTGCAGGCGAGATATTCGATTTGCTCGAAAAATTTGCAAGCTATGGATTCAACAAATCACACTCCGTTGCATATTCTATTGTAGCGTTTCAAACGGCGTTTTTAAAAGCCCATTATCCGGCAGAATACATGGCGGCAACGCTTACGTCGGAAATAAATAATACCGATAAGATCGTTCTCTTTATTGATGATTGCCGCAAATCGGGATTAGAAGTGTTACCGCCGGATGTGAATGAGAGTGATCGGGATTTCACAGTAACAAAAGGTGGAATTCGCTTCGGACTTGCTGCAATTAAGAACGTCGGATCAAATGCAGTGGATGCAATCGTTCGAGCCCGTTTAGGGAAAGGAAAATTTGTATCGCTGTATGATTTCTGTATGAAAGTCGATCTTCATATTTGCACGAAAAAAACTATTGAAGGTCTTGTCCTTTCTGGAGCATTTGATGGGATCAGTAAAAACAGAGCACAATTATATAAATCCGTAGAGCAAATGGTGCAGTCTGCTGCGGGTGCGCAAGAACAACAAGAGCGAGGACAGGATAGTTTATTTGGTCGAAGACTCGACTTGTTGAGCGGCGATCCGCATGCAACTGTGAAAGTAAATCTTGAGCCGCAGCTTCCAAATATTCCAATGTGGAAGGAGTCAGAAAAATTAGCAAAAGAAAAAGAAGTACTTGGATTTTACGTTTCAGGTCATCCGTTGTTAAAATATGAGAAAGAAATTAATGCGTTTGCAACGGTTCATCTCGGTGATGTTGAAGGAATGAAGAGTGGAACCGTGAAAGCGGGCGGTATTATCTCAAGCATTAAAAAGAAGATCGATAAAAAAGGAAATACGATGGCATTCATTACCATCGAAGATTTTACCGGTAAAGCGGAATGCGTTGTGTTTTCCAGTGTCTTTAAAAAGAATATCGAATTGATGGAGGAAGGGAAAATGATTTTAGTGGAAGGGAAGGGAGAAGTGAGTGGAGATATCATTAAAATTATTGTCGATAAAGTTCTTCCAATGAATGCGGTTTCAGAAACCTATGCGAAAAAAATTTTCATGAGGATCAACGCAGACGAATATTCTGATGTAACGCTGGATACATTGAAAGTGCTTCTTGAACAAAATAAAGGCGGGAACTGCGGCTGTTACTTTAGTGTTGTAGGAAAAGAATTTCAACAGCAAATAAACTTTAAATCGCGTACATTCTCTGTACATCTAACCAATGACTTTTTAGAAAAAATAAAGTTATTGATCGGAGAGCAAGCGATAAAAATATCATAATACAGGAGAATTAAATGAAACCAGTAGAAGTTACAGATGGAAATTTTAAGAATGAAGTATTAGACTCTCAAACTCCCGTTCTTGTTGATTTTTGGGCGGCGTGGTGCGGTCCGTGTAAGATGATTGCGCCAATTATTGAAGAACTTGCAGGTGAGTATCAAGGGAAAATGAAGTTCGGCAAACTTGATGTTGATGCCAACCCGCAAATATCTCAGCAATTCGGAATTCGCAGCATTCCCACTATGCTTGTCTTTAAGGGTGGAAAAGTCGTTGAACAAATTGTTGGTGCAATGCCAAAGAAAAGTTTGGTCGAAAAGATCAGCCATCATATGAATTAAA
>JANONI010000242.1:0-20291 GCA_031420755.1 Bacteroidota bacterium
GGTAATTCCGCAATCAATTGAAATAAGAAGTGTAACGCCTTCTTTCTTTGCAAACTCAACTCCGGATTGTGAAATTCCGTATCCTTCAGTTAATCGGTCTGGAATATAATATGTTACATCACAGCCGATCTCTTTGAAATAAAGAAAAAGTAATCCTGCGCCATTTGTTCCATCGACGTCATAATCACCATAGACTAATATTTTTTCTTTATCGTTTCGTGCTCGAAGCAAGCGGTCAACGGCAATATGCATCCCGTCCATTAAGAACGGATCGTGGAGTTGATCGAGAGAAGGACGGAAATATTTTTTTGCTTTATCAAAAGTATCAATGCCTCTGTTTATCAGGACAGATACAAGTGACGAGGAAATAGTAAGCTCATCAGAAAGTTGTTTAACAAGTTCTGCTGGGGGAGCGGGAGCGACCGTCCACCGGTATTCTTTTCTTGTAGTCAATGCAATTCTCCAATGCGATAATGAACTGGTTCATTATCCTGTGAGAGAATGCATCTTTCAATCTCAAGCGTTGAAAACAACACCGATGCGAACAACAGTGTTGTCACAAGTGTATGGTTGCCGATAAGCCGAATTTTGTCTGCCCTGCAAGCAGGGGAGGCAATCATTTATCTGCAGAATACATTACTGCATTCTTGTTGCGACCTACCCGTTTCGTCTCGATAAAGAATTGAGCAGGCATCTCTCTTTCCGTTAAAACGGAAAACGAAACTTACGCGGTCTTGCTCTCAGTGGGGTTTGTCGTGTGGCGCTTTGAACGCCATCCTTTTGGGACCAATGATATTACTATCATTGCGGTGCGCTCTTCATTAAGTACGCTTACTTGCATACCGCACCTTTTCACCCTTATCCCGCTTTGCAGCGGGACGGTATTTTTTCTGTGACACTTTCCATACGATTACTCGCCCCGGATGTTATCCGGCACTGTGCCCATCCCGAAACATCAATGATGTCTCAGGAAAGAGTTCGGACTTTCCTCCATAATTCGTGAATGAATTACAGCGATTGCCTGGCTAACCATTGCAGCTTGTGACAAACCAATAGTAAAGTGTTGGCGTTGCACAACAGCTCGCTGATGAGAATGAATAGATGATGAATTAAAAATCGGTTTGACCAATTCGAACAAGCGAACGGTCAGCATCATTGATAAAAATGTAATGATGAAAAATTCTTGCATAAAAGGATTATTGTTGTGAATCTAACGCTTCATTTGCCAATGCGTCCGCTTCTTTATTCAATGAGCGGGGAATATGGCGAATACTAAATTTAAATTGTGCAGTTCCTAATGTAATCTTTACTTTTTGGAAGAGAACGTTCAAGCCGGCATCCTTCACTTTATATTCACCGTTCATCTGTCGAGCTATCAATTCACTGTCTGTATGTACAACAAGCTCTGTACATCCTAACGTTTCAGAATTTTTAATTATTTCAACACACTGAAGTAACGCGGTATATTCCGCAATATTATTTGTAGTAGTTCCCAGATACTTCTTGTGAGTTTCTATTGTTGTGTTATCCTCACTCTTGATCACAATTCCGATTGCCGCTTCGCCCGGGTTACCGCGCGAAGCACCGTCTGTAAACGCTATCAGTTTCATTCTGTTGTCTTTGTAGCAAGTTCATCGGAAACGATGATTCTTCCGCAATGTTGGCAGAGATAAACCTTATCGTCTCGTCGTATCTCCATGATGTGTTGCGGAGGAATCCTGTTGCCACAGCCGCTGCACGAATTTTTTCTGATGATTGAAACCGCTTTGCCTCTGCCGGAACGTATCTTCTCATACCGGACAAGAATATCCTTATCCAATCGGATAACGATTTTTTCTCGTTCATGTTTGTATTTCAACTCTTCATCTTCGGTCTCTTTTGAAACTTCCGCAAGTTCTTCTTTGCTTTCCTTTAAAGTCTGCAAAAACTCAGTTAAACTTGTGGTGTACTCTTCCATCTCACTCTTTGCAATAGACATTTGATTTTCAAAATCTTCAAATTGCTTTGAGAGTGTTTTCACTGATTCTTGAGCAAAGTCAATTTCTTTCGTAATGGCATCGTACTCTTTATTGTTTCGAACTTGATATTGTTGCTCTTTATATTTTTTTAATTTCTCTTCATAATCTTTAATATCGCTATCCGCTTTGTTTCGAGACGAGACAAATGCATCAATATATTTTTGCTTTGCTGCTGCTTTTTCATTAAGAACTGCAATTTTTTCTTCAAGATCCTTTACAATTTCCGGCAGATTGCCTTTTGTCTCTTCTACATCATCCAAATTACTGTCAACTTTTTGCAGTTGGTATAATAATCGAAGCGTTCGTTCCAAGTGATACTCCTTGTTTAAAAAATATGAACAGGATTTGTTTTATGCTGTGTTATAATAACTTTCCCTGTATGGTTATTCTGTTTCAATATTTGTGAAATCTTTTTTGCAAGAACAGGCAGAACAATATGTTCTGTCTCATAATGTCCGGCATCAATTAACAGGAGATTATCTTCAAAATCTTGAAAGGTATGATATTTCAAATCTGCTGTTACCATGGCATCGGCGTGTTGTAATACCGCATCCCCGATCAACTCTGCTCCCGAACCGCCGCATACGGCAACACGCCGAATTAAATTTTTTTTACCGGAATATTTCAACGCCGTCGCGCCAAGTTTCTTTTTTATTAACGAAAGGAACGCTTCTTGTTTCATCGGCTTTGGCAAAATGCCAATGGCTCCAAGTCCATACTCGGTATTATTATTATTCAATGGATTGATGGTGTACGCAACTTCCTCATATGGATGTGCCTGCAACATTGCCGATACGACATTACCGATTTTCCACTGTTCTACCAACATCTCCAAACGGACTTCTTCAATTTTTTCTATTTTCCCGATTGCACCAAGGAAAGGATTGGAGTTATTCAATCCACGAAATGTGCCAATCCCTTCACTGCGAAAACTACATCGATCATATTTGGTGAATGTTCCTGCCCCTGCACTATGCATTGCTTCCGCAACATTTTCCACATACTCGCGCGGAACAAATACACTGATTGATGTTAAACTGTCTTTAAGAGGGGAGAGAACTTCTACATCGGTTATCCCCAACACTTTTGCAAGTGTAAAATTCACTCCCCACTTCACACTATCCAGGTTTGTATGAGCGGCATACAAATTTATTTTATTCTCAATAAGAAAAAGAACTATTTCACCGATTCTGGAACCGGCGGTAATATTCTTTACCGGATGAAACAACAGCGGATGATGTGTAATGATAACATTTGCCTTTTTTCTTTTAGCTTCTTTCGCAACATCCATCGTCAGATCTAGTGCAACGACTATGTTTTGAATCTTATCATTCTCACGACCAACAAGAAGCCCTACATTGTCACCCTTCCAAGCAATTGTAACTGGTGCTGTTACTTCAAACTGTTTTTGAAAATCTTTTATTCTCACGTGTGGTTATGGTAAAAAAAAAGTCCCGTTGGTTTTTCGGGACGTTTCTTGAAAGTTGAAAAAGTTCGACTGTATTTTTTTCTTCTGTGTAATATTTTTTTTATGTGGCGGAATCATTGTTTTCATTATTTTCTACTTTAAAGTAGCAAAAAAATCGAAAATAAGCAAGATTGACTTTGCCTCAATTTTTAGCTAATTTTACGACAAGAATCTTATGTTTTATAGAACATTCCATCTTAAATCTTTGCAATTCGGAGGTCTTTACTTTGATTACTAATTACGGGTACGATGTTTTTTTTGCGGTTACAGGTATTTGTCTGGCTCTTGGACTTGGGGCATATTTTTTTATCGACAACATTATCGTTAAGACCACCATTATTTCACTTGCAATCATTCTTTTTATTTTTACTCTTAATTTTTTCCGCGATCCCGAACGTGTAACGCCTCAGGAAGAAAATCTTGTTATCTCTCCTGCCGACGGAACAATTATAAAGATTGAAGACGTTGTTGAAGATAAATATATGAAGAGTGAAGCAACACTGATCTGTATCTTCATGTCTCCGGTAAATGTTCATGTAAATCGCAATCCGGTTTCGGGTACTGTTGGATATTATGATTATGTGAAAGGCGAATTTTTTGCTGCGTTTGAAGATAAAGCGTCGTTGAAGAACGAACAGACTCACATTGGTATTGAGAATAACAGAGGAAAAGTGTTCTTCAAACAAATTGCAGGTTTTGTAGCGCGAAGAATTGTTGCTGATCTAAAAGTGGGCGACAGTGTTGTTGTGGGTAAACGATTTGGCATGATAAAGTTTGGTTCGCGCGTAGATATTTATGTGCCGAAAAATGCAGAGATTAAAGTAACAATGAATCAAAAAACTGTTGCTGGTGAGACAGTCATTGCGGTGATGAAATGATGATCACACGGGCGGTTGTACCGACCCTGTTCACAGTGCTGAATATGTTCTGCGGTTTTCTTTCTATCGTTCAAGTGAGTGAAGGAAAATTTGTGGAGGCAGGCTACTTTATTCTTCTTGCCGGAGTCTTTGATTCGCTTGACGGAGTAATGGCTCGTTTAACAAAATCAAGCAGTCAATTTGGAGTGCAGATTGATTCGCTGTCCGATGTTGTTTCGTTCGGAGCTGCTCCTGCGTTTCTTGTGTACAAATTATATCTGTTTCATCTTGGTACAATAGGAATCATCATTAGTTCTCTTCTCGTTATTCTCGGAGGAATCCGGCTTGCACGCTTTAATGTTCAATTGGTTGGATTCGATAAAGATTATTTCCGCGGTCTTCCAATTCCAGCCAGCGCAATTGCAATAGTCTCCTATGTGCTGACGTTTGCGATTGATGGAAATAGATTTGAAGGATTTGCCGGAACGTTTTTACCGTATCTTGTTATCGCATTGTCGTTAATTATGGTAAGTACTATTAAGTACGATACGCTGCCGAAACTTTCCAAAAAAGAAATAATAAAACACCCGATTCGTTTTATTTCATTTTCTTTTTCCGTATTGATTATTGTCTTTACTAAAGGAGAAGCGGTCTTTTATTTGTTCTCCGTTTTTATTGTTTTTGGAATCCTGCGGCAGTTGTTTGGATTAATGAAACAACGGGGTAAGTCTGAATCCGAAATTGAGGAAGCACCGAGTTACGATATTTAATGAGTCGTCAACAGAATTTCAATGAAGTATTTCGATTGGAACGAAGACAAGAATAAACAACTGAAAAGTGAACGCGATATTTCATTTGAAATTATTGTCAGCCAAATTGAATCTGGAAAACTGTTGGATATAATGGAACACACTAACGTGAAAAAATATACGAATCAAAAAATTTTTATTATTGAGTTTAAAGGATATGCTTTTTTAGTTCCATTTGTAGAAGATGAAAAGAAAATTTTCCTAAAGACGATTATCCCGAGCCGCACGGCAACAAAGAAATATTTAAGAGGATAGCGAGATATGAAAAAAGACGAAAAGTATGAAAAAGAAATCCTTGTTTCGCACGAGGAAGACGAATGGAGATCGGTTCGGAATGTGGCCGAACAGAAAATTCAATATTCTAAATATGCAAAAGATACAATGCTAAAGAAGAAAAGAATTAACATTGAACTGTCAGAAAAAGATTTAACGAATTTAAAAGCAAAATCGTTGGAAGAGGGAATACCGTATCAATCTTTAGTGTCCAGTGTCATTCATAAGTTTTTATCTGGTAAACTGGTGGAAAATAACCCTTCACTCTAACATTATCTGGAAATTTCGTGTATCAATCAACAATTACAATTACACTTCGTCCTTCAATACTTGATGTGCAAGGGAAAGCCGTAGAACTTGGTATTCACACATTAGGATTACGCGAAGTGAGCAATGTTCGTATTGGAAAATCAATTCAGATGAATGTTGAAGCATTGTCCGAAGAAGAAGCAACTCATATTACCGAAGAAGCGTGCAAGAAACTTCTCGCCAATTCGGTGATGGAAGATTTTTCGTTTACGATAAAGAAGGTATGAGCATCTCAAAAATTAAATTTGGTGTCGTTGTATTTCCGGGATCAAATTGCGATCACGATGCATATTATGCCGCAAAACATGTTCTGCATCAGGATGCCGATTTTTTATGGCACAAGGAGACCGATCTTAAAGATTCTGATGTGATCATTCTTCCCGGCGGATTTTCGTACGGCGATTATTTGCGCACCGGAGCCATAGCACGTTTTTCACCAATCATGAGTGAGGTGATCAACTTTGCGAATAATGGCGGTGTGGTGATTGGTATTTGCAATGGTTTTCAAGTATTATGCGAATCAGGTTTGCTTCCGGGTGTGTTAATGAGAAACGCATCTCTCTTGTTTGCCTGTAAACATGTTTCCATTCGCGTGGAACATACTGAGTCACGGTTTACGTCAAAGAATGTAGCGGGTGATGTGTTGAATATTCCAATAGCTCACGGAGACGGAAACTATTTTGCTGAGCCGGATATGATACAACTGCTTGAAGATCAGCAACAGATTTTGTTCCGATACTGCGACAAGAATGGAAATATTTCTGAAGAGGCAAATCCGAATGGTTCCGTTAACAACATTGCCGGAATCATGAATAAAAATAAGAACGTGATGGGAATGATGCCGCACCCTGAACGTGCTTGCGAGTCGGAACTCGGTTCATCCGATGGAACGAAGATTTTTGAATCGCTTATTAACAGTTTTATTTTGCAAACAGTGTAAAAAGGGAGGTTGTTATGTTTGGACTTGGCGCACCTGAAACGATCATGATTGTGGTGGCAATTTTAATTTTATTTGGAGCAAAGAAAATTCCAGAATTCATGAAGGGGCTTGGTAAGGGAGTGAATGAATTCAAAAAAGGGATGAATGAAGTTCAAAGTGAATTGAACAAAGAAGAGACAGAGAAAAAAACTGAAGAAAAAAAATAATGTTCTCTCCATTTACTCTGGGTCGATTTTCGATGAATGTTGGAATCTGTTTTCCTAATTTATTTTGAATATTCAAGAATCATACGATACCTATCGCAACCGCCTGTTTCAACAAAAAGAATCTGTTGAAGCAAGAGTAGCCGAACATCTTTCCGTAATAGCCAAACGAAAAAAGCTTAACGCATTTCTTTCAGTCTTCGAAAAAGATTCTTTGCTTCACGCAAAGGATATTGATGCGAAGATTAAAAAAGGAACTGCGGGTTCGCTTGCCGGTATGGTTATTGCAATCAAGGATGTTCTTAGTATGAAGGGGACTGTTACTACTTGCGGTTCGAAGATGCTCGAACATTTTGAAGCGATCTATGATGCAACAGTAATAAAAAAACTTCGCGCAGCAGATGCGGTTTTGATCGGCAAAACAAATATGGATGAATTTGCCATGGGTTCATCTGGAGAAAATTCCGCATTTGGCGCAACAAAACATCCGCTGGATGAAACTCGAGTTCCCGGCGGTTCAAGCAGCGGTTCGTGTGTTGCTGTTGCCGCAGGAATGGCAACAACTTCGCTTGGCACTGATACCGGCGGTTCCATTCGTCAGCCAGCAGGTTTATGCGGAATTGTAGGATTGAAACCGACTTACGGAAGAGTTTCTCGCTATGGACTTGTTGCGTTTGCGTCGTCGTTCGATCAAATTGGTCCGTTTGCACATTCTGTTCGTGATGCTGCAAGAGTGCTGCAAGTGATCGCAGGAAAAGATGAGAATGATTCTACATCTGCCGATGTTCCGGTTCCGGATTATTTATCAGCATTGGATCGAAATGTAAAAGGAATGAAGATCGGTCTGCCCAAAGAATATTTTTCTGATGCATTAAATAAAGAAATTCGTTCTGCCATCGAAAAAAAAATTGATCAATTGAAAAATGGAGGCGCAGAAGTTGTTGAAATCTCGCTTCCGAATGCTGAATACACGATCGCAACCTATTATATTCTTGCAACTGCGGAAGCGTCATCAAATCTTGCGCGGTACGACGGTGCGAGATATGGATTTCGATCATCCACAGTTACAGATCTAAATAGTATGTACACCAAATCTCGGAGTGAAGGATTTGGAAGTGAAGTGAAGCGCAGAATTATGCTTGGCACGTATGTTTTATCTTCAGGTTATTACGATGCGTATTATCGTAAAGCGCAGCAAGTTCGCAGAATGATTCAGAATGATTTTAACGATGCATTCAAAGAAGTTGATTGTATTCTTACACCAATTTCTCCGACTACAGCATTTAAGATCGGAGAAAAAATAGATGATCCGTTGCAAATGTATCTGAATGATATTTATACTGTATCGGCAAATCTTGCAGGAATTCCCGGTATATGTGTTCCTGCTGGTGTTGATGCCAACGGATTGCCGATTGGTGTTCAGTTACTTGGAAAACAATTTGATGAAGCAACGATTTTAAAGGCTGGAGATTTTTTAGAGTCCACAACATAGTTTGGAGCTATTATGAAAAAACAAAAAACGACAAAGCCCAAATCAGTCGGCATTACAAAGAGTGATTTGAAAAAAGAACTCTCACAGTTCTAGTCTAAAATTGATTCGAGATTTGATGGTATTGATATAAAAATTGATAAACTTGAAGATAAAGTGATAAACTATTTTACTCTTATGATGCACGATGTAAACAGTCACCAAAATAAGGGCATCTCTAAAAACATTAAAATGTAATCTGTGCAAGGTTTTATAATTTTTAAGGAACAATCAAATAGATTTTAGTCTACGACTCGTAGAGAGATGCCCATAAGTTACTGAATCATGAGGAACGGATTACAACGATAGAAAACAAATAACTCACACTATAAAAAATAAAAAATATGAGTATTCTCGTCAACAAAAGAACTCGTCTGGTTGTGCAAGGCATTACCGGCGGTGAAGGAACATTTCACACATCGCAAATGCTGGCATACGGAACAAATGTTGTTGCCGGTGTAACTCCTGGTAAAGGCGGTTCGCGGTATAAAGGAAATGAAAAAGATCAATTCAATCGTGAAGTTGCAGTATTCAATACTGTTGCTGATGCAGTAAAAGAAGAAGGTGCAAATACTTCTATCATTTATGTTCCGGCCGCTTTCGCTGCTGATGCAATTATGGAAGCTGCAGACGGCGGAGTAAGTCTTATCGTTTGTATCACCGAAGGAATTCCGATAAAAGACATGGTGAATGCATTTGAGTACATCACCAAAAAAGGTGTACGGTTGATCGGTCCGAATTGTCCGGGCATTATCACACCGGGCGAAGCGAAAGTTGGAATTATGCCGGCGTTCATTCACAAACCGGGGCGTGTTGGAGTAATCTCTCGAAGTGGAACATTGACCTACGAATCTGTTTGGCAATTAACGGAACGCGGAATCGGTCAATCAACGTGTATCGGTATCGGCGGCGATCCGATCATTGGAACACAATTTATTGATGCGATAAAATTGTTCAATGAAGATGAGAAGACCGATGGAATCATTATGATCGGCGAAATTGGCGGAAGTGCCGAAGAAGAAGCTGCAGAATATATCAAAAAATATGTTTCTAAACCTGTGGTCGGATTTATTGCCGGAAGGACAGCTCCTCCGGGAAGAAGAATGGGACATGCAGGCGCAATTATTTCCGGCGGCAAAGGAACAGCCGATGAAAAAATGAAAGCGATGAAGAGTGCAGGAATTTTTGTTTGTGAATCGCCTGCATCAATGGGTGATACGATGAAAATGGCACTTACAAAAAAATACAAAGCCACCTACACGATTAAAGCAAAGAAAAAAACTGTGAAGAAAAAAGTAATGGTAAAAAAGAAAACAACGAAAAAAAGGAAAAAATAAATACTTAGCTCTCAGTCTTCAGCTCTCAGTTTTTTCTGATTGCTGATTGCAGAATGCTTTTCATCGTAAGAAACACATTCACCAACAAAAACTATTAAAGGTAAAACAAATGGCTGTAGAAAGAACACTCTGTATCATGAAACCGGACTGCGTACGCAAAGGATTACAAGGCGCAGTACTTTTCCAAATTCAAAAAGCCGGATTCAAAGTTTTGGGATTTAAACAAGTTCGATTGACCAAAGAACAAGCTGGTGCATTCTATGCTGTTCACAAAGAACGCCCGTTCTATCCGTCACTTGTTGAATTTATGATCTCCGGTCCCGTTGTTCCGGTTGCGTTGGAAAAAATAAACGCAATTGCAGATTACCGCACATTGATCGGTGCAACAGATCCGAAAGATGCCGCGGAAGGAACTGTCCGAAAATTATATGCAGACAGCAAAGGTGAGAATATTGTGCACGGTTCTGATTCAGTGGAAAATGGAATGATCGAAGTCGGATTTTTCTTTGCTGAAAACGAATTAGTCTAATAAATATGGTGAAATAAAAACAACAAACGGTCGGATGAAAATTCGACCGTTTTTATTTTCAAATAACGTATAATGTATGCTAAAACGCTGGAAACAACTTTCGTCAACGATCGTTCTAAAGAATCCTTGGTGGACGTATAAACGTGATGAATTCCAAATTTCTGACGGAATAAACGGTGAATATAATTACGTTCACACGAATGGTGCGAGTATGATCATTCCCGTAACAAATGAGGGAAAGATTATTCTTGTCAATCAGTATCGCTATCTTTGTGATAGAGAAAGTATAGAACTTCCGTGCGGCGGAGTGAAAGATGGAAAATCGTATGAAGAGATGGCACACATTGAGTTGGGAGAGGAAACAGGATTTAGTTCAAACGATTTGCAATATGCCGCAGAGTTTAATCCGTATAACGGCGTTACTAATGAAATCTGCAAGGTATTTATTGCGAAAGAACTTGTTCAATCGAAAGCGATTCCTGATTCAACAGAAGAATTTGAAATATTGATTAAGACTCCAAATGAAGTGGAAGAACTTATTCGTTCAAACACAATTTGGGATGGAATGACAATTGCGGCGTGGGGATTGGTCAGATTAAAATTATAATTCTATAAACCTTGCGAAGGTTTTGCAAAAACTTTTTCGTAACCTTCGCAAGGTTATCTAAACAAGCTTAATAGGGAAAAGTAGTATGAAAAAAATGCAAAGCATCCTTTGGATATTTTTTCTTTTACTTTGCCTCTCAATGCTTGTTGCCAAACCCGCTAAGAAAATAAAAGTAGGCGCTGATGTGTTGTTTGAAAGTCGCACCGAACTGATTAAAGGGAAGCGTGTTGGTTTAGTAACGAATCATTCCGCAATCCTTTCCAACGGAAAACACCTTGCCGATGCATTAAATGAATTTGGCGATACAAAACTTGTTCTCCTTTTTGGACCTGAGCATGGCGTGCGAGGAGATGCGCCGGATGGAAGAACTGTTGTTGATACGATTGATGAAAAAACAGGTGTTCCAATTATTTCATTATATGGAAGGATAAATAAACCGACTCCCGAAATGTTAAAGGATGTTGATGTGTTGATCTTTGATATTCAGGATGTTGGAGCGAGGTTTTATACATTCATTAGCACGATGTTTATTTGTATGGAAGCGGCGGCGGAGAACAATATTCATTTTGTTGTTCTCGACAGACCAAATCCGATTACCGGTGTAAGAGTTGAAGGACCGATTCGTGTTGACTCCCTCAAAACATTTGTCGGCTGGGTGCCGATTCCGATAATGCATGGAATGACTGTCGGTGAACTTGCAGTTATGGCAAATACTTCCGGCTGGTTAAAAGATCGAAAGCCAGCAAAACTTTCTGTTGTGAACATGGAGAACTGGAAACGAAAACAATGGTACGATGAAACGAAACTTCAATGGATCAAACCATCGCCAAATATGAGTTCGTTACGAACAGCAACGATCTATCCCGGAATGTGTTTGATTGAAGGGACAAATGTTTCCGAAGGGCGCGGAACGGAAAACCCATTTGAATATATCGGAGCGCCGTGGATCAACGGAAAAGAACTTGCAAAAAAATTAAACACCAAAAAATTAACCGGTGTAAAATTTGAAGCTATTGAATTCACTCCGCGTGAAATTCAAAATGTTGCTTCAAATCCAAAATATAAAGATCAATTGTGCGGCGGTGTGTATGTCAAAGTTATTAACAGGAACATAATCAACTCCGTCAAGATTGGACTTACAGTTGTTTCAGAAATTCATACATTATATAAAGATTCTCTCAAATTCCGTGAACGTGGATTTGATCGTTTAGCAGGAACGCCGGTGATTCGTGAAATGATTCTTCAAGGAAAATCTATAACCGAGATCGAAGAAACATGGAAAGAAGATTTGAAAGAGTTTATGAAGCAGAGAAAAAAAGTTTTATTGTATTTGGATTAATTTTATAAAAAACCTTGCGAAGGTTTGAATAATACTCTTTCATAACCTTCGCAAGGTTATGAATTTACGCAAGTCCCAAAGGGACAAAGACTGTGTCAAAAGTGTATTGCCGACCTCTCTACGAGCCATAGGCTGGTCGGCACTTTTAATTGTAAAAATAATGAAAATAGTAACATCGCCGAACGGAGTTCGGCGATACAAATAGTTTTGACACAGTCTCGACACCTTTGGTGGTTAAACAAACATAGGAAACAATGAAGACAATAGCATTAATAGCGCACGATGGTAAAAAAGCAGATATCCTTCAGTTTGCCAACGACAACAGGAAAGCGTTGTCAAAATGTAAGTTGATTGCAACACGCACGACCGGCAAATTGATGAAAGAAAAACTCGGATTGAAAGTAAAATGTTATATGTCTGGTCCGATGGGAGGTGATGCAGAAATAGCGGCGTTAGTTGCTAATAAAAAAGTGCATGCTGTGATTTTTATTACTGATCCACTTGATGCGCATCCGCACGATCCGGATATTCACGGATTATTGCGTGTTTGTAATGTTCACAATATTCCGCTTGCAACAAATATTGCAACGGCGCAATTTATTATTTCTCGCAAAGGATTATTCTCAGATGAAGATATGATGGAATAGTTTTAATTGGAAAAAACCTTGTCAAGGTTCAGAAAAATATTTATATATCCTTGACAAGGTTAAGGGCATCTCTAAAAACTTCCCTAATGGTAGTAGGCAAAAAGTATCTGTGAAAATCCGTTTTTTCTGTGTTTTTCTGTGGTCTATGCTTTTTAAAATAGATTTTTAGAGATGCCCTTAAGTTAAATCTTCGCCAGCGCTTGTTTCAAATCATCGATAAGATCTTCAACATCTTCAATTCCTACAGAGATTCTCACCAAACCATCGGTGACACCATTTTTAATTCTATCTGCTTTTGGAACAGAAGCATGCGTCATTGTCGCGGGGTGGGAGATAAGGGTTTCGACTCCGCCAAGACTTTCCGCAAGAGCGCAAATCTTCATATCCTTCAAGAATTTTTTTGCATTCGATAAACTTCCTAAGTCAAACGAAATCATGCCGCCGAAACCGCGCATTTGTTTCTTCGCAAGTTCATGCTGCGGATGATATTTTAATCCTGGATAATTTACTTTTTTCACTTTCTTCTGCGAATCGAGCCATTCTGCAATTTGTCCTGCGCTTTCACAATGTTGTCGCATTCGAACTGCAAGGGTTTTTGTTCCACGCAAACATAACCACGCATCGAACGGACTCATGATTCCGCCCGTTGCTTTTTGTAAAAAACGAAGCCGTTCGATCACTTTTTTATTGCTGGTACCGACAAACCCGCCAAGCATATCGCTGTGGCCATTCAAATATTTTGTTACACTGTGAATGACGATATCAATACCAAGTTCAATTGGTTGTTGAAGATATGGTGTCGCAAATGTATTATCGACTACGGAAAGAATTTTATGTTCTTTAGCAAATTTCGCAATCGCTTTTAAATCGGTGATCTTCATTGTCGGGTTGGTTGGAGTTTCAACGAAGATCATTTTTGTGTTTGGCTTGAATGCTTTTGTAATATTATCGATCACGGTTGTATCGACAAAATCGAACTGAATTCCATAATTTTCCAACACCATTTTACCGATGCGGTATGTTCCGCCGTACACATCATTGGTAACAATAACGTGGTCGCCCGGATTCAATAGACGAAATATTGCATCCTCTGCTGCCATTCCGGATGCGAACGCCATTCCTTCATCGGTATTTTCTAATGCAGCAATATTTTTTTCAAGCGCGGTTCGGGTCGGATTTGATACGCGGGAATATTCGTATCCTTTGTTCTTTCCGATTTCTTCTTGAACATAGGTTGAGGTTAAAAAAACAGGCGTCATTACTGCGCCTGTCGATGGATCGGGAGATTGTCCCGCATGAACTGCTTTTGTGGAGAATTTCATTTTTGGTTTCCT
Organism: Bacteroidota bacterium; assembly: GCA_031420755.1. Taxonomy (GTDB): domain Bacteria; phylum Bacteroidota; class Ignavibacteria; order UBA10030; family UBA8401; genus UBA8401. Next base: position 14,199 of record JANONI010000242.1, read on the forward strand.
GTCGTAGAATAATTCATAAAATCTTTTTCGGTAAGTTTGTGTTCTTCAAGAATCATCAATGCTTCGCCGGATAATTTATGTGACCGCGCGCGTAAAAAACCGAGCACGGCTTCTTTTGAACTAACGTGAGGGCTTTTCCGTTGTTCTGCATAAAGTTCGGCATGAGTTTGAGCATTGCTCTTCATGACCGAACGAAATGGCTCTCGAACAACGGAGACAAGTTTTTCTAATGTATCGGCTGCGCTTTTTTCCCACTGCATAAAGTATTCTAGGATTAGTAAGACATTTTTATAACCTTGCGATGCGAAGCATGCATACGCAAGGTTTTGAAAAAAATTACGTAACCTTCGCAAGGTTAACACTAGTGAGACATATATTCTAAAACATCAAATCGTGTAATGATGCCGATCGGTTTTTCATGGTCGGTGATTATGACAGCGGGCATTTTTTGCATGAACAACTTCACAGCACTTTGCACTTCTTCGTTCATATGAATCTCCGGCAGAGGATTTTCCATTGCCGACACAACACTTTTATCAAAAGTCGTTGAATCATGAACAACCGTGGTAAGTAAATTTGATTCCGTCACAATGCCGATTGATTTTCCGTTTTCAACGACAGGAAGCTGAGAAATATTATGTTCTTTAATCAGTTCAATTGCCTGGCGAATTGTTGTTGATTTTTGAACACTGACCAACGGAGGAATCTCAGAGTGTTTGCTTTCAAGAATATATCGCAATGTAATTCGTTCCGGTTTCAGAAATCCATTCTCGCGCATCCATACGTCATTATACATTTTGCTGACGTATCTGCTGCCGCCGTCCGGTAAGATAATGACAACAATGTCATCCTCACCTAACTTTTTGCAAAATTCCAGACCGGCGTGCAGTGCCGTTCCACTGGAACCACCGGTGAAGATTCCTTCTTCTCGTGTTAGTTTGCGTGCGGCAAGGAAAGACTCACGGTCATCGGCGATCAAAACTTCATCCACATAATTAAAGTCCAATGTCTTCGGAATATAATCTTGTCCGATTCCTTCAACCTTATATGTTTTGAAGACGGGGTCGTATTTTTTCTTATAAAAATATTCTTGAAGGATCGAACCTTTAATATCAACGCCGATAACTTTGATGTTCGGATTTTTTTCTTTCAGGAATTTTGCTGCTCCGGTAATCGTTCCACCGGTGCCAAGTCCGCAAATAAAATAATCGATCTGCCCGCCGGTTTGTTCCCAAATTTCTGGACCGGTTGTTTTATAATGTGCTTCCGGATTTTTTGGATTCTCATATTGGTCGGCAAGAATAGAGTTTGTAGTTTCTCGTACACGTTGTTTTGCAACTTCGGTGTAACTTTCCGGTGAATCGTGGGGAACGGCGGTTGGTGTAACAATAACTTCGGAACCGAATGCACGAAGGTTACTGATTTTCTCCGCGCTCATTTTGTCCGGCATTGTGAAGACTGTTTTATATCCTTTCACCGCTGCTGCAATTGCCAATCCCATTCCTGTATTTCCGGAAGTTGATTCAACGATTGTTCCGCCGGGTTTAATGCGACCGGTTCGTTCGGCATCTTCAATTATTTCAATCCCGATTCTATCTTTAATCGAGCCACCCGGATTGAATGCTTCCACCTTGACAAAAATGTGCGGTTTCAATCCTTTGTTGACCTTATTCAATTTGATCAACGGAGTATTTCCGATTGTTTCAAGAATGTTATTATAGTATTTGATCTTTGAAAGATCTTTAGACATAAGACTCCATTTTTTTATGTAATATAGATTTTTTGCTGAGCAGAATCAAGAAACGATTCCTCTAAATTATACTAAAATCAATACGTTACGGTAATTTTGCGCGTTGTGTTGGCGTTGACTTACCACGCCATTTTTTGTAAATTGAAAAAAGAAAGTGAGATTATTTTTGGAACAATACGCCCTATCGTTTTTCATGAGTTATCTTATCGGTTCATTACCGACAGCATTTTTAATTGTAAAAAAATTTTCCTCTGTTGATATTAGAACGGTTGGAAGTGGAAATGTAGGCGGACGAAATGCTCTTGAAGTTACAGGAAAGAAGTGGATTGGTGTAGTTGTTGTTAGTATTGATCTCTTAAAAGGTATTGTTTCAGTTCTCATTGCAAGTTTTCTTTTTGAAGATAAAGCAACAGCAGTTTCAGCGGCAATGTTTGGTGTAGTCGTAGGACATTGTTATCCTGTATGGCTGAAATTTCAGGGAGGAAGAGGGCTGGCTACCGGAGCGGGTTCGTTGCTGATAACGAGCTGGGTATGGGTACCGCTTTGGTTACTGTTGTATTTTATTTCAGAAAAATTCACAAAGAATGTTTATGCTTCAAGTATAATTGCTCTTGTTGGAATGCCGCTGGTCATTTGGTTTGTTCCTGCTGAATGGATAACAAAAGTTACCGTGGGATATTATTTTACCGAACAAGATTTTTTCACCGCGGGCAGTTTAATTGCGGCAGTTTGTCTTTCCCGTCATATACAACCTCTAAAAGAGTATTTGAATGAAAAGAATGCGTAATGTTATTTCTCTTTATTTTATCGTAATAGTTTCTGGATTTGCACAGTCGGTGAATGACGACATTACGCGTTCACGGCAAAATGCAATTACCCGCACTGTTGAAATTGTAAGCCCCACGGTTGTTGGTATCAATGTAATTGAAGTGCGCGAATATCGGGATCCGCTTTCAAATCTTTTCGGCAACGATCCATTTTTCAATCAATTTTTTGGAAATAGAAATTACAAGCAAGAAGTGAAAGGACTTGGTTCCGGATTTATCATTTCTGCCGATGGATATGTTTTGACAAACGACCATGTTGCAGGAAATGCAAAACAAATCACTGTTACGTTAACGAATAGAAAAAAATATCAAGCGGAAATTATCGGAACCGATCTTATTACGGATGTTTGTTTATTGAAAATTACACCGGAGAAGGGAGAAAGTTTTCAATTTGTAACACTTGGAAACTCGGATGATATTTTGATCGGTGAGTGGGTTATCGCATTTGGTAATCCGTTTGGATTATTTGATAATATCGATAAGCCAATTGTTACCGTTGGCGTTGTAAGCGCGAAAGGAATGAATCTTAATGTTGATAACAATCGTTCGTACAAAGGATTGATCCAAACAGATGCGGCAATCAATTCTGGAAACAGCGGCGGTCCGTTGGTGAACAGTGTCGGAGAAGTGATTGGAATTAACACGCTCATTTTCACCGGCGGTGTTAGTCAGTCGAATATTGGATATGGTTTTGCGCTTCCTATCAATCGAGTAAAAACAATTGTAAGTGAACTTCAAAGCAAAGGAAAGATCGAACGGAATTTTTGGACGGGGATGGATGTCCGTCCGGTTGATGCTCAAATTGCCCGGTACTTCGCTCTTAAGCAAGCGCAAGGTGTCATTGTTAGCGACATTCAAAAAAACAGTCCCGCTGATCGTTCCGGAATTCTTATCGCAGATATTATTGTGGAAATAAATGGTGAACGGATTCTCAACAACGAAAGTTTAATGAGCATTATGCAGGAAAGCCGTGCTGGAGATGTTTGGAAGATTAAAGTGTACCGCGACAAAAAAATTATCACTATTGAATTACCATTAGAAAAACAGAACAAATGATCTCTCGATACACTCGCCCGCAAATGGGAAATATTTTTACGGACAACAACCGTTATTCCATTTGGTTAGATATTGAACTGCTTGCGTGCGAAGCTCAGGCTGAACTTGGTGCAATTCCTCACGAAGCTGTAAAAATAATCCGTGAGAAAGCGAAGTTTAATATTGACCGCATTAATGAAATTGAAGCAGAAGTAAAACACGATGTGATTGCATTTCTTACGAACGTGGGGGAATTTGTCGGACCCGATTCACGCTTCATTCATCTTGGAATGACCTCTTCAGATGTTGTTGATACTGCGCTTTCTGTTCAGATGAAACAAGCTGGTGAATTGTTGTTAAAAGATTTAGTGGAATTGCGAGATGTTCTTGCTCGCCGGGCAAAAGAATTTAAAATGACGGTGATGATCGGACGTTCGCATGGAATTCATGCAGAACCGACAACATTTGGTTTGAAACTTGCATTGTGGTTTGATGAAACGCGAAGAAATATTGTTCGATTAAAAAATGCCGTTGATACAATTTCGGTTGGAAAAATTTCCGGTGCGGTTGGAACATTTGCTCATGTAAGCCCGGAAGTTGAAGAGTATGTTTGTTCTAAACTTGGTTTAAAACCGGCATTGGTTTCAACACAAGTGATTCAACGTGATCGTCACGCCGAGTTCTTAACGACGCTGGCTGTCATTGGAAGTTCGCTCGACAAATTTGCGACAGAAATTCGCCATTTGCAACGAACGGAAGTTCTTGAAGTAGAAGAATATTTTTCCGCAGGGCAAAAAGGTTCGTCTGCAATGCCGCACAAACGAAATCCAATTACCAGCGAACAAATTTCCGGTCTTGCAAGAATCTTGCGGGGAAATGCCCAAGCGGCGTTGGAAAATGTTGCATTGTGGCACGAACGAGATATTTCCCATTCATCAGTTGAGCGAGTGATCGTTCCGGATTCGTGTATTCTGCTCGATCATATGCTTGCAAAGTTTACGAACATCATTGATAAACTTCTCGTCTATCCTGAGAATATGAAAAAAAATATGGATATCACTCACGGATTACTTTATTCGCAGCCGGTACTTCTTGCGTTAGCGAAAAAAGGGATGAAACGAGAAGATGCATATCGTATCGTTCAACGCAATGCAATGGAAGTATGGAAGTCGAAAAAAAGTTTTAAGGAAATGTTAAAGGCAGATGCAGAAATATCAACGGTACTTAATGACGCTGATTTTGATGAAGCATTTGATCCCCAAAAAAGTTTATGCAATGTCGATCATATCTTTAAGAGAGTTGGATTGGAATAAATTTCTATGGATGTTCAACTAGATGAACATACGTTATTAAGAGCAACGGAGCGTGGAACCACTCGAGAAGAAATAGTTGAAGTGGTAACATCTGGAAATGAAAATGAAGCGAAAAATAGTCGTAAGGCAAAATATAAAATCTATAACTTTGAAAATATTTGGAATGGTAAATTCTACAAACACAAAAGAGTTGAAGTTGTCTTTGTGATTGAACATGAAACTATAATTACTGTTACGGTATATGTGTTTTACGGACAGTGGGAGAAATAATATGCAAATTCATTATAACGAAAAAACGGATTTACTCTACTTTCGGCTCGACGACAAGCCGCAATCAGTTTCTAACAAAAGAGTCAATGAAGATATCGTTCTTGATCTTGGCGAGGATGGAAAAATTGTTGCTATTGAAATCCTTGATGCGTCGAAACAGATTCACCTTGAAAAATTGCTTCCGGTGAATTTTACAAAAACTGCTGCGTAATTTTTGAAATATATTTTCCAAATCAAAAAAAATGTTGGCGAAGTGTTTGATCCGAAAAAGGGTTTAACAAATATGGATTATATCTTTAAAAGAGTTGGATTAGAATAACAGTGACCAAAGAAGAAATTATAGGGTTTCTTCATTTATTAAATGACGAGCTTTGTCATCAAAGAATAAAAGGAGAATTGTGTCTATACGGCGGCGCAGTAATGTGTCTTGCCTTTGATGCCCGTCCTAATACAAAAGATGTTGATGCAGTCTTTAAGCCTGCGAAAGAAATTCGGGATATCGCCGCACGTATTGGAAGAGATAATGATATGCGAGAGGATTGGCTTAATGATGGTGTGAAAGGATTTGTCGTTCAACATCTTCAAACCGTGTTTTTAGATTTGCCAAATTTAAAAATATTTATTCCTGAACCAGATTATTTGTTAGCAATGAAAACTCTTTCTGCAAGAGTTGATGCTTCCGATAAAGACGATGTAATATTTTTAATTGGGGAACTAAATATTGTTAATGCTGAAGAGGTCTTTTCAATTTTAGCAAAATATTATCCCAAAGAGCAAATTCGCCCAGCAACAAAATTTTTTATTGAAGAAATATTTCAACAATGATAACACTGAAAGAAACAAAAGAAAAGATCGAAAAAGACAAAGTGCATTGGTTAGTGTATTTAATGGATTTTGT
>JANONI010000243.1:0-2277 GCA_031420755.1 Bacteroidota bacterium
TCGCTTAAAGCGAACGGTTCAGTGTCGCACGAATACTCGATACATGCTGTAGCATAGTATGCCAAAATATTTGATTGATGGGTATCTCTCTACGACTCGTAGAGAGATGCCCTTACTTGATTTTATTTTTACAAACAACACATAATAGCGTACGCACAAACAATAGTGGAGGAACGATGAAAAAACTCTTAACACTTTTACTCATGCTGCTGGGACTTTCGACAGCATATTCACAATTTACAAAAACTACGATCGTGGATATTCAGAAGATACATGCTGATTCCTTACGAATTGCAGATTCTCTTGGTATTGGTGCCAATACTCGTTGGAATTTACAAACATCAACCAAACTTGGACAACTGGTTGAAGTTACAGCTCTTGTTGCGGTTCCACCGAACTTTATTACCTTTACCGCAGGTGGAAGAACAATGGTGTTACTTGATACTGGCGCGGCAGCATCACAACCATTCAGTGGGATTCTTGTCCGATATGCCGGCACGGTAGGATCGTTTGATGCCAATGGATATAATAGTATCGTCAAAGGCAATGTCATTACCATTAAAGGGAAGATAGCTGAATTTCCGCTAACCAGCATGAATAGTCTTACGCAGTTTGAGCCCGACACAAACGAAGCAGTATTGATCGTTGACACAGGCAAAACAATTCCCCCTGCGCCGTTAATGCAGATCTCCGATTTTAATATTGGTGCAAATCCTGGAGGAAAGGTTGTTATCTCCAACGGAGAAAAATTTGAATCAAAAGAAGTAATGTTCACAAATCTTACAGTAACAGCATTTGTAAATACTGCTCGCGGCACGTGGGCTGCAACAGATGTAAATGGAAATACGATTTCCATGTATGATTACTCTCGTTATTTTACAATCGGTCACGGTACGATTCCTATCCCCGGTGATACGAGTTATAAAGTACCACCTGTCGGTTCCAAGATTGATACTCTTCGTGGATATATTGGAACATCGTCGGGAGGAGAATCAACCAGAGGATACAGAATTTGTCCGATTTCCCCGGGTGATGTAAAGTATGGTAAAATTGCGCCAGGCGTAACAACGCATCGTCGTAATCCGGTTATTGTTGCAAAAGATACTCCTGCAGTCATATCTGCAAAGATATTTAGGCAAACTTCCGCAGTTGCGAACGGAGCAAATTTAACATCGCACGTACTTTTGTACAGTGTGAATAATGGAGCATGGCAGCAAATTTCGATGCCCACGCCTGCGGCAGGAGATTCAACATCAACTGCATCAATTCCGGCACAAATACAAGGCAGTACAGTACGATATTTTATTAAAGTTACCGACGCTGACAATCAGGTTACAATGTTGGCAAATAGCGGCGCGTTGACACAGCTTGATTCATCGAAAGGATTTTTCTTTTACACAGTTATTGATCGTGTAACAAAACCTGTTCTTGCTCCAAGCGATATCCAAAAAACATTGTATGTGAATGGACGCAGTCCGTACATTGGAGCGATTGATTCTGTTGGTGGAATCATCACCGCGGATACTTCAGCATTACGATCAACACCATTGTCTCCTGGCGGAACAAATGCGTGGTATATGCAAAGCGGCAATGGTTTATTCAGTGGATTATGGATTGTCGGCGCTGATACGATTATGACAAAATTAAAAATGGGTGACAGCGTTGTTGTTACCGGAACGATACAAGAAAATTTTGAAGTAACCCGTCTCGCAAATATCACAAAGGGAAGAGTTGTTGCATCAGGGAAAACACTTCCGGCTCCGATAAAATTGAAGACAGAGATATTTGGTGATGGCGCAAGCAACGGAAATCTTGTGGCTGAACCGTATGAAGGAATGTTGGTCTCGTTCGATTCAGTTACAGTAACAAGTATCAATCCGGTGTTTGCTGAACCGACTGAATTCTGGATCAGTAATAGTTCACAAGAAGTCTTGGTTCGCCGAGATGGACGTCATACATATTCCAATGCTTTATCTGATACGACCTTTGGCCGAACCATTGTAAAAGTTGGAAATAAATTCTCCAACGTAACCGGAATACTTTATTTTAGCAATGGTCGCTATAAAGTAACTCCGCGTACCAATGCAGATTTTGCCGGATTCAATCCTACAAATGTTCGCCGTGACAATGTTATTGCAAAAGAATTTGCGTTAGAACAGAACTTCCCGAACCCATTCAACCCGGCAACAACGCTTCGCTATTCAATTCCACGCGAAGGAATGGTAACGTTGAAGGTTTATAATATTATTGGACAAGAAGTTGCAACGCTCGTGAATG
>JANONI010000244.1:0-2078 GCA_031420755.1 Bacteroidota bacterium
CCCTCTGAAAATACCTGAGACAATAGTCGTGTCATAGGTATCGTTGAGTATGTATCGGAAAACTGGCTGAGGTGACCGCAACATTCCACCCACACTTCTCTTATGAATTTATCGAGCCGTTTCATCGTAACATTCGGCTTTGCTTTAACGACAAGCCAATAGTCGGGTGAATATTTGCCCTGAATAAGTAAAAGCAAATAGTCTGTTCTGTTGGCTGGGCTGGAGACAATCTTACCTTTGCAAACAGACAAATGAGAAAGAATTGATCGGGAGTTTTTGGGAATCTCGTTATTACAGTATGTACAGACTCCGTTTGTTGTGGCTTTTTTCATAAAGCTCCATACGGTGATGTATAGTTTCTGTCTTCAGATACTACCTTCGTACAATGTTGGCAGCAGTGTTTCTTTTTCTGTCGTTGCTGTCTGCTGAATGAAAACTTGTCTGTCCGCAAAAAAGTTTTTCAAAGTTGTCATTGTCGTTTTGTTTTTTGTCCCGCGCGAAATTGTCTGCTGATAAAAACCGTGTCAGCGAAGTGAAAGCGTGTCGGGTGTTTTAATCGAAAGAATTCCTCGACGCAAGGAGACTGTGTAAAAAGTCGGGAACTATTTTTAACTTTAAACGTTATTTAGGGAAACATTACTCATCAAAATTTCTTATTGGATAATATGCAACACATCACTGGCACCATACGAGAACAAATCACGTTATTTCCAGAAGCCATAGAAGACTATATCGCTGATGATAATCCAGTATCTTTTCTTGATGCCTTTGTCGATCAATTGGATATGTCAATATTGGGATTTCAATACGCGAAAGTAAAAGAGACAGGACGTCCGCCATATAATCCGAAAGATATACTCAAATTATACCTGTATGGATACCTCAACCGTATTCGCTCCAGCCGCCTGTTGGAACGAGAGACGAAGAGAAATTTGGAAGTATTTTGGTTATTGAAACGTCTTTCGCCGGATCATAAGACCATCAGTAACTTCCGTAAAGAGAATGCTTGCGCATTACGCGAAACCTTTAAGCAATTCATCATTCTTTGTAAGAAACTCGAATTGTTCGGCAATGAACTTATTGCAATTGATAGCACAAAATTCAAAGCATCGAATTCCGGCAATCGGATAAAAAACAAAGAACAATTGGAAAAAAGTATTACCCGCATTAGCGAGTCGATCAATCAGTATCTGGAACAATTAGATCATACCGATTCTGTTGATAATCAGACAATCGTTCCTCTGACGAAAGAACAGTTACAGCAAAAAATCGCTTCTCTTGCACAAAACAAGCAACATTTGGAACAAGCCAAAGAAGAACTCACACAGAGTAATCAGAAACATATTTCACTAACTGATCCTGATTGCCGGCTGTTGAAGCATGGCCGCCACATTGAACCCGCATATTCACTGCAAACAGCCGTTGATGCAAAGAATTCTTTGATTGTTGATTACATCCTTACCAATGATGCTGCCGACTATAACCACTTGAGTCCATTAGCAGCGTCTGCCCAGAACATACTTGAAGCTAAAAACTTGACGGTGGTTGCCGACACTGGGTATTACGATACCGTCGAATTGAAAGCATGTGAAGATCTCTCTATCACGGCATTTGTTCCACTTCCCAAAGCACCGACTTCAAAAGAACAAAAAGCACCGACGCCCGATTATACTCGTGATAAATTTGTGTATGATTCTTCAACTGACTCTTACCAATGTCCCTAAGGTAGTTCTTTATTCAACAGTGGAATAACACTTAAAAAAAGAGGTGGCCGTATTGTTCATGTCTACCGAACAAATGATTGCGTAAGTTGTAATGCGCGCACTCAGTGTTCTGCTTCCCCACGCGGCAGATACATCAATCGTTGGGAACACGAAGCAGTTGTCGATAGACTCAGGCAACGCTTGAATGATCATCCGGAAATAATGAACAAGCGCAAAGCAATTATTGAGCATATCTTTGGTACGATTAAAAGGGTTTGGGGATATGGTGTGTTATTGCTCCGTCGTATGAAAAATGTCGCCAGTGAAGTTGCTTTGATGACCCTTACATACAATATCCGCCGTGTTTTGAACATT
>JANONI010000245.1:0-3133 GCA_031420755.1 Bacteroidota bacterium
CCATCTTCTTCCAACGCTTTTATTCTTTCCTTTACAAACTCAACAGTATTCAATCCATTTCGTTCACCTTCAAGTGCGAAGAGACGTTCGTAGATCATATATTTCAAATGTTCACGGAGAGGATCGCGGGACCGTTTTACAAACGCGGGACCGAATTCAAAACTTGTCAGCAGATCATCCGATGAAATTTGATATGAACCAACGGTCGCAACGATCAACGAATCGTTTTTCGCTTCGAGAATACCGAAGCAAACTGCAACAATGAAGAACAGCCGTTTCATCCTTTTACTCCCGATGAAACCATACTATCAATGAAATAGCGTTGGAAGAATGAATATGCAATGATGATCGGCAGCGCAAGCAACGTCGCAGCTGCAAGCTGCAATCCGAGCAATGCTTCCGCTTGTCCGCCGATGGTGAAGAGCGTAACGATCTGTGGCAGCGTCATAAACGCCCGTTCGCGAAAACCGATGATTGGCCACAGCACTTCATTCCAGCTTGCCATAAAAGAAAGTATAGCGACCGTAATGACAACCGGACGAGAGAGAGGCCAAATAACAGCAAAGATAATTTTGAAATCCGAACAGCCGTCAATGCGCGCGGCATCGATCAACGCTTGAGGGATACTCATAAAGAATTGCCGGAACATTATTATGCCGAGTGTGCTGATCATTGTCGGCGCGATCAATGCCAGATAGGAATCGGTAATTCCCAGTTTCACCATCAACACATATTGCGGGATGAGCGTTATTTGGAACGGAATCATCATTGTGAAGAGGATAAGATAAAAGAGTGCGTTGCGACCGCGAAAATTCAAACGAGCTAAAGCGTATCCGATCATAGAACCAAACACGATCACCGAAAGCGTTGTGATGGAAGAAACGAGAACACTGTTGAAAAATGCACGCGCGATCGGAATTCGAGCGAACACCTGTTCATAATTCTTGAAACTGAAATTGGATGACCACAAACTGAATCCGCCAATCTCGATCTCCGGCTTTAACGATGCCGCAAACATCCATAAGAACGGATAGGCAAACACAACCGCGCCGGTCATCAGCAATGTATATTTTATAATTTGTTTCATACTGTTGATTCCGTCTCCACAGTTTTTTTCTGGATCATAATGACAGCGAAGATGACGATGGCGAAAACAAATCCGAGTGTTGCCGCGTATCCCATATGGTTAAAATAAAACGCTTGATTATAAATATAGAGCACAGCCGACAACGTACTTTGCATTGGTCCGCCGCCGGTTAACACATACGGTTCGATAAAAAGCGAAAATCCACCGATGGTGGAAAGAACAAGCACGACAACAATCGTGGGGTTTAACAGCGGCAAGGTGATCGAAAAGAATTGCTGAACCCGTGACGCTCCATCCATATTTGAGCTTTCGTACAGTTCGGCGGAAATATTCTGCAATCCGACCAAAAACATTATGATGTAGATGCCGACATTTTTCCACGTCGCCATAATTGCAACAGAAGGCATCGCCATCTCCGGACTGACGATCCACGGAATTCTCGGTATTCCGAACACCATCAGCAATTTGTTGAGCAATCCCGAATCGAACGAATATAATTGCTGCCACAAAATCGTTACCACAACACCCGAAACAACAACCGGAAGAAAATATATCGTTCTAAAAACTGAACGGAGTTTTATTTTTGAATTCAGGATCAATGCAAAACCGAGTGCGACTGCGAGCTGCAGAGGAATGTGAATAAACAGAAACGTCAGCGTGTTGAAGATCGATTTAAAAAAAAGGGGATCGTTGATCAATCGTTCAAAATTCTTCGTACCAACCCACTGCATCGGAGTGACAATATCCCAGCGATGAAAAACGAGAACGAGTGAAAAGACCAAGGGATACGCGACAAACATCAAAAAAAATATGATGTATGGCAGCACCAACAGATACGCCGACCGATCATATTTCACTTTATATTTTTTCATTTATTCCAATCAACAATAACTTTGATCCGTTTTTGAGCCGACCGAGTCGCTTCAAGCGGAGACTTTCTGCCATAGACTGCGCTTGCTTCATATTCCTGAGAGATTGCGTCAAATATTTCTTTCAGATCCGGCGCCGCATCGACGCTTCGCGTGTAGACCGCCTGCTGGGCGAATTCGATCATCATCGGATTTTTTTTGAAGTAGTCCGCAAATAATGGATTCGATAACAGATCGTTCCGAATTGGAATTTGATTTGCAATCTGCAGCAGCATCAGATCGTATTTTGCCTGTACGAGAAATTTTACAAACTCCCACGCCTCTTTCGGATGTTTCGTTGTACTAAAGATCGCGATATTCTTGTAATCACCGTACGTATATACAGGACCTTGATGGTTATCGGGAACAGGAATCGGAACAACACCGTACCGAAGATTTGGCGCAAGCGTCTGCAATGTTGCGATCTGCCACGGACCGGCAAAGTTTGTGGCTTTCCGTTCCAACAGGAATAGATCTCCACCCTGGAAAAATGTATGCGGAAAATAATTTTCTGAATAACAAGTTCTGAAAAATTCCAACACCGTTGATGATGCTTCCTGATCCAAATTCGGTTCACCATTTACGAAAAATGTTTTTCCATTGGAGGCGGCGATATAGAAACAATAATAATCAAACCAGCGCTGCCACCAGATGGGACGGATATCCCGTTCCCCCATCCAAATGTCTGTCTGTCCGTCTCCGTTCGTATCGCGCGTTACTTTTTTTGCCGATGCAAAGAATTCAGAATATGTTCGCGGAACGTTCGCCACTCCGCTTGTTTCAAATAATCTTTTATTATAGAACATCATTACCGGATTCGTTTTCCACGGCATCTGATAGAAATGTCCGTTCGGGTCGCGCAATGATTCGACCAAATCTTTTGGAGTTCTACTGATAATTGCAGAATCAAAATCGGAGAAACGGTCAAGCTCAATCAATCCTCCTAACCGTGTAAACTCCGCAAGCGCGCCGGGCCAAATGTTGGAACAAACATCGGGTGTGGTTCTTCCGGCAATTGCGGCAAGCAACACTTCTTCGGTGGATTGACTCACGGGAATCGGCTGCATCTTCACTTGAATCTTCGGATGCAAACGGTTCCATTCTTTTACGATTGAATCGGCGAGTTGAACTTCCTGCG
>JANONI010000246.1:0-13938 GCA_031420755.1 Bacteroidota bacterium
GTGCGGATGATTTGCGCTTCCTTTTGTTGAGAATGAAAGCATTGCAACACGCGATTCTTCTCCCGTAAGTTTTGCATGATTCTCAGCAGTAGATAATGCGATATCAGCAAGCTGCTCTGCTGTCGGATCGGGAACAACAGCGCAATCGGCAAATGAAAATATTTGTGTTGGGAATACCATCACGAAGAAACTGGAAACAACGCTGATTTCTTCTTTCACTCCGATCACTTGAATTCCTGCGCGCATCACATCTCCGGTTGTCGAAAATGAACCGGCAACACTTCCATCTGCCAATCCTTCTCGCACCATCATTGCGCCGAAGAAGAGCGGTTTCTTCATTGTATCGGTTGCTTCAGCAAGTTGTATTCCTTTCGCTTTCCGAAGATTGTAGAATTTTTCTGAGAATGATTTTAACAAATCAGATTTTTCCGGATCGATAATTTTAATTCCGTTCAGTGATACATTTTCTTCGTCCGCTATTTTATTGACCGCTTCGGTATTGCCGACCAATACTGGTGTTGCAATACCTTCATCGGCAATGATTCTTGCTGCTTTTAATGTTCTTGGATCTGTTGAATCCGGAAGCACGATAGTTTTTTTAAGTTGCTTGGCTTTAGCTCGGACTTCTGAAATAAAATTTTGGGGGGTCATGTTGGTTTTTTCCTGTAAAAATTCGCTGTTCTTAAAATGTGGATAGCTGTCACGTAAAAACGTACTATTTTTTTCCTCAGTAAGCAATTGACTGACAAAACGGCAAAATTGCTTAACATTAAAATCCATTAATAAAGGTTGTATGGATTAAATTTCATTAATAGAAAGACTTTCGATTGTCCAAATGTCAGCAGGTAGGTATATTTGTAATGCAAATGAGTATAAAAACTAAAAAACTTTATGTGGAAACCTACGGCTGCCAAATGAATGTGGCTGATACCGAAGTTGTGTTAAGCGTAATGAACGGAATTGGTTACAAACTTACTCAACAAGCCGATCAGGCAGATGTGATTTTTGTAAATACATGCAGCGTAAGAGATAATGCCGAAGCGCGCGTAAAACAGCGCGTATCAGAATTAAAAAATCACAAACGTAACAACCCCGATGTGTTGATCGGAATTCTTGGCTGTATGGCTGAGCGATTACGCACAGAGTTGATTGATAAGAATAATGTTGTTGATCTTGTTGTCGGACCGGATGAATATCGCAAACTGCCGAAATTGATTGAAGATGCGCAAGCTGGTTTACGGGGAATTGCCGTAAAACTTTCTCGTGTAGAAAATTATGACGATATCACACCTCTTCGCACGGAAGGAATCAGTGCGTGGCTTTCGGTGATGCGGGGCTGTGATAAGTTTTGCACGTTCTGCGTTGTTCCATTCACGCGCGGACGTGAACGAAGCAGAAGTTTGAAAAGTGTAATAGAAGAAGTTCGCAACTTAAGCACGCAAGGATTTAAAGAAATTACGCTGCTCGGGCAAAATGTAAATTCGTACCACGATGGAGAAAACGATTTTGCCGATCTGTTGAAATCTGTTGCCGAAGTTGACAGCACGATCCGCGTTCGATATATGACTTCGCATCCTCAAGATATGAGCGACAAACTGATTGAAACGATCGCAACACATAAGAATATTTGCAAGTACGTTCATTTGCCGGTTCAATCAGGTTCGAATAGAATTTTGAAATTAATGAATCGCACCTATACCATTGAACACTATCTTGATTTGATGGGAAAGATAAAACGAGCGATGCCCGAAGCAAGTTTCTCCACTGATTTCATCGCCGGTTTTCCGACAGAAACAAAAGAAGACCATCAAATGACGCTGGACATTATGAAAGAAGTGCGATATGATGGCGCATTCATGTTCAAATATTCACCGCGTGAGAATACGAAAGCATGGGAGATGGGAGACGACGTTCCCGAAGAATTGAAAGTGGAACGCTTAAGCGAGATCATCGACATCCAAGGAACGATATCGCAGGAAATAAATCAATCGATGATTGGAAAAGAAGTTGAAGTGTTGATCGAGCGCGACAGCTCGCGTTCTGCAGACGATCTTCTGGGACGAACAGATACGAATAAAAAAACTCTTTTTCCAAGAGAAGATGCAGTTGTTGGTCAGTATCGTACAGTGAAGATTGAACGAACTAATGCACAAACATTGTTCGGCAAACTTGTTCCACACATGAATTAATTTTTTTTACCACTCCCGAAGGGATGGAGACTGTGTCAAAACTATTTGTAACGCCGAACTCTGTTCGGCGATGTTACTATTTTCATTATTTTCACAATTAAAAGTGCCGACCAGAGGTCGGCAATACACTTTTGACATAGTCTCGATGCCTTCGGCATAAGACACTAAGAACACAAAGGTAAAAAATGAAAAATAAAATGAAACAAACCAAGAGTCGCTTTCTTCAACACACAATCTTTTGCACGGAAGGAAATACGAATTTCCCTCTGCGTGTTGGTTTTGCGGGATGTGAGAGGGGATTAACTTGTCCGCCGTCTTTTTGGCGGAGGGGTGTGTTGTTTTTTCTTTTCGCAACCACGACACTTTTTGCCCAACTCAGCGAACAGGATGTTCGCCAACGACTCGATCTTATCCATTCCGGAAAAGTTTCAGATGTTCGCGCAGAAGTGCTGTCTCTTCTCAAACAACTTCCTACTGATCCTGGTGTGCGGTTTCTCGACGCTTATGTAACGGAAAATGGCGATCAAGCGGTAAAAAAATATCAAATGTTTGTCGATACGTTTCCACAAAACGAATGGGCGGATGATGCGGTGTATAAAATCTATCAATATTACTATGCCGTTGGTCTTTATAAAACTGCAGACGCAAAACTGAATCTATTGAATGAGCAGTATCCAAATTCTATCTATGCAAAACGAGAAGTAAAACCAGCGGTGAAAGCGGAAGCGCAAACCGCAGTGAAAGCGGAAACACCTTCTGTGGTTGAAGAAAAGAAAGAGGTCATAACTTCTTCTGCTATTAATAGTGGCGTTGTCGTGCAAGTAGGAGTCTATTCGCAAGAAACAACAGCGAAGCAGCAGTCGGTAGAATTGTCATCAACAGTCGGCAGGCAGACGATTGTTTTCGCCAAACAAAGCGGCGGGAAAACGGTGTACGCGGTAGGATTTGAAGGCTTCTCCGATGAACAATCTGCAAAAGCATTTGGCGGTGAATTAAAATCAAAATTTAATCTTGACTGGTTTTTGGTGAAACGGTGAATGGAGGTCAAGTGCCAGAGACGGTAGACAGAAAAGAATTTCAGCACCGATTTGGAATTACCGGCGAATCGTTGGAAATGCAGGAGCTTGTGCAGGTGATTCAACATGTTGCGCCAACAGATATTACCGTGCTGGTTACGGGAGAAAGCGGCGTTGGAAAAGAAGTAATTGCACAAGCGATTCATGGTGCGAGTAAGCGCGCAAAAAAATCGATGGTAACAGTGAATTGCGGTGCGATCCCGGAAGGAATTATTGAATCGGAATTGTTCGGACACGAACGAGGTTCGTTTACCGGAGCAAGTGGAGAGCGAAAGGGATATTTTGAACTTGCGGACGGCGGAACAATTTTTCTTGATGAGATCGGCGAACTTCCTCTGGCAACGCAGGTAAAATTCTTGCGCATTTTGGAAAACGGAGAATTTTTACGGGTCGGATCTTCTGTTGCCCGTAAGGTTGATGTACGAGTTATTGCCGCGACCAATAAAGATTTGGAATCGGAAGTGCGGAACGGGAATTTCAGACAAGATTTATTTTATCGTCTTCGTTCCGTTAATGTAAGAATTCCGGCACTGAGAGAACGAAAAGAAGATATTCCGTTGCTCTTTGAAAAATTTATCGAAGAATTTTCCGCGAAGAATGGAATCCGGTTCGGCGGGATAACACCGGCGGCAATAGATTTTTTGCAGCACTATTATTGGAATGGAAATGTTCGGGAGCTTCGTAATGTTGTTGAGAGTATGCTGGTGCTTGAACGCGGAAAAAAGATGGATGTTGATGATATCAAAAAATATCTCCACGCAACTACCGGTGAACGCAATCTTCCAATGGTCATTTCAAAGTCGAACGATTTTGACGAGCGGCAATTGCTATACCGCGCGTTGATTGAATTGAAGAACGACATGCTTGATGTGAAGAATATTTTGAAGAATGTGATCGGAATGAATGGCGTCTCCACCGGAAATCAAAATGTTTCGCCCAACGCCATTCAGGAGAATCTGTCGCTTGTAGAGATGGAACGAAGAATGATCGAGACCGCATTGAAAAAATATCACAACAACAGAAGACTTGCAGCCGATGAGTTGAAAATTTCTGAGCGAACATTGTATCGAAAAATTAAAGAATACGGGTTGTAATTGACAATGAACAATGAAAAATTAACAATCAAAAAAATATCGAAAGCGATTTTGCTTTCATTGCTCATTGTCAATTTTCAATTGTCAATTGGGTGTTACAGTTTTACCGGCGCTTCGGTTCCTGCACACCTAAAGACTGTGGCGATTCCGTTGTTTGAAGATGTCAGCGGATTTGGCGAGCCGGGATTACGCGAGAAGTTTACGCAAAAATTAATAGACTTGTTCCGTAACGACAATAATTTGGAAATCGGCGAACGATTGACCGCGGATTCAATTGTTGAAGGAACAATTTCATCGGTAATAGACGCTCCGCAAGTTATCGGCGGGAATAATATTATTACAACGCGCAAAATAACCATTACAATTCGTGCAACATACACCGATATGAAATTGAGAAAGAAAATTTGGGAGAAAGATTTTTCTGCGTGGGGTGAATACACACAAGGACAACAAATCCGTGATGTTGCGTTATCCGAAGCGGTCAATAAGGTTGCCGAAGATATTTTACTGGAAACGGTATCCGGTTGGTAACAATTAGAACACTAATAACAAACACAAAATAATACTTAGAGGCATCTGAAAAATTAGATTTCTTTTCTCGTTTCGATCCGCCGCGGGCAGGCAGGTTTCTCGAAATGACATCGATGTTAGATTTTTTAGATGTCTCTCTTACTTAATCATTTACTACTACTATGGAACAATTCATACTCATTTCGTACACCGTCAGTCTCAGTATCCTTTTTATTTTTGGGGCACATGGTTTTGTTATGGTCTATCATTATCATCGTCATCGCAACGAAGTTGAAGGCGATCTTCCGTTGAATGAAACACCGATGGTGACAATTCAACTTCCGATTTACAACGAAATGTATGTGGTGCGTCGATTGATCGATGCCTCTTGCATTATCGAATATCCGAATGACAAACTTGAGATTCAGGTGCTCGATGATTCGACAGACGAAACCGTGGATCTTGTTGCCAGCATTGTGCGAGAAAAACAAGCACAAGGATACAATATTCATCACGTCCGCCGTACAAATCGTCACGGATTCAAAGCCGGTGCATTGAAAGAAGGATTAGTAACCGCAACCGGTGAATTTATTGCAATCTTCGATGCTGACTTCATTCCAAAAGCGGAATTTTTGCGAAAGACAATCCCGTATTTCTTTCGCGATGAAAAAATTGGAATGGTGCAAACACGATGGGAGCATTTGAACGGTGATTATTCGCTGATGACTCGTACGCAGGCAATGGCGTTGGATGGACATTTTGTGATTGAACAGAACATCCGCAATAAAGCCGGGTACTTCATCAATTTTAACGGAACCGGAGGAATATGGAGAAAATCTACTATTCTTGATGCAGGAAATTGGCAAGCCGATACATTAACGGAAGATCTCGATCTGAGTTATCGCGCGCAACTTAACGGATGGAAATTCAAATTTTTGCGCGATGTAACTTCTCCGGCAGAACTTCCGGCAGAGATCAATGCGTTGAAATCGCAACAATTCCGCTGGACGAAAGGCGCAATTGAAACTGCGCGCAAACTTCTTCCACTGGTATGGAAATCGAATATTCCATTCCGGATTAAATTTCACAGCACATTTCATTTAACGAACAACATCGTATTTCCGTTCATCATTCTCGCAAGTATTTTGAATGTTCCGCTGACCTTTATTAAACATGGCGGACAATATAATGACTACTTCAATTTTATGTCGGTCTTCGTTCTCGCGTTCATCGGCTCGTTCTTGTTCTATCTTTATTCACAAAAAGATATATATACAGACTGGCGAAAACGCATCATGTTATTTCCGGTGTTTATGGCGGGCAGCATGGGATTTGCGGTGAACAACAGTAAAGCGGTGCTCGAAGGATTGTTCAAAAAGAAAAGTGAATTTGTCCGTACGCCGAAATATGGTATTGAAGGAAAGAAACAATCCTGGAACGATAAAAAATATGTCCCGATCAAATTCAGTTGGATGGTAATTATAGAAGTTGTGCTAGCGTTGTATTGTTTCTTTGGTGTTCTCTCTTCATTGTACTATTTAGAAATCGCTGCTATTCCATTTCAATTGCTATTTACAACGGGTTATGGATTTGTTGCGCTGCTCTCGGTTCAGCAGGTTCTTGAAGCGCGTCGCATAAAAATTGCGCGGATGAATTTGGCAGTTGAGCCATTAGCGGCATAAGAGTGAGATTTCATTCTTAAGGGCAGTTCTCTACCCTACGGGTCGTAGACGAGTCGTACCTACGGTATCGTAGATAGACCAAAAATTAAGTTTTTTTTGCCACTAAGACACAAAGACACGAAGCCTACGGCTCGCAGAGAAAACAAATAATCATCTCGTTCCCAACGTCCCGTTGGGAACGCATTGTGGTAGAGATGAAACGGAGTTTCGGTTGCAGTACGTTCCCAAACAGAGTTTGGGAACGAGAGATAAAGTGTATGATTATCTCGGAAGAGAGGTGGCGATACTGGTAAATGGAAGCCAAAATGCAGGCAAACATTCGATTACATTCAACGCAAGTTCACTTTCGAGCGGAATCTATTTCTATAAAATTATTTCTGGAAAAAATATTGTAACAAAAAAAATGTTATTGTTGAAATAGTATCATTCAACCAAACGTTACCTTTTTAAAGCCAGCGTATTTTAATTGCTGGCTTTTTTTATTTTTACAAAAAATTTAATTTTTACAATCCCAACTTATGCAGCACATAATCAATTTTGCTTTTTATTCCAAGTTGATACCCAAATCTTGCTGCGGTTCCTCTTCCGAGATGATGAATATAATTTTCGATGGGGAAATTTAGAAGTTCATATCCTAATCTATGTGCATCCGAAAAATTTTTCATCGTTGGAAGTCCGTGATGCTCAAAAGGATGAAGGCGATAATAATAATTCCTGTTGATCATCATATACGGTGTTCTTACCGTTGGAATTCCAACGCCGGTAGTTAGAAATCCTCGCTTGTCCACAGTATCTACTTTGCCCACCGAATAAATCTTTTCATTTGTCAGCATTAATTCTCCCATTCTCTCTAAAAATAAACCTTCTATTGTTTCTGTATCACTATCTACTAAAAAGATGAAATCCTTATTCATTTTTTCAATGGCTGCGTGCATTGCCGGACCATGGAAAATATTTTTTGGAAATTTTAATACCGTTGTAACTGCTGGGTAGTTTTCCATTAATGTATTAATGATATCAAGAGAATTATCCTTGGAGCCATTATCAACAATCAACAAATCAACCGCAGGATAAAATGAACGGAACGATACCACAGCATTTTGAAGCAAATCGGGCGTTTGGAAATTGATAATAATTACACCTATTTTTTGAAGCATCCTATCTCTCCCTATGAAAATATTGAAATTAGAGTACGAAACAAAAGAAAGAAAACCAAACCGTTCTTGCAATTCACGATAATCTAAACTATTTTAACCCACTATGGAATTTGAAGAATTTGATATAGAGTTTCTTGCTCAAAAAATGTCCGATAACCCGCAGTCGCCGCTCTTTGCGCGTCTTGCGGACCTGTATCTCGGCAAAGAGAAAGCTGTTGAAGCGGTAAATTTAACAGAGGCAGGGATCAAACTTTTTCCGAATTATTACGCCGGATATATTGTGCTGGGTAAATCGCATCTTGCATTAAACGAATTCTCGAAAGCGATCACTGCGTTTGAAAAAGCCCTGGAACTTTCGCCGTTCAATCACCATGTTGCAAAACTGCTTCAATCGGTTCCAAACAAATCGGATGAATCAACAAGAACAACGGATGAAAATTATTTTTCTCAGCCGAATTTGCCGGCAGTTGATCAGCCGGAACCAGTTCAAGAAACAATCGAGCAGAATCCGGTGCCGGCACCCGTACTTCGCGATAATCAATTTTCAACGAATTCAGAAGAATTTTCCGGATCCATTTATGATAAGCCAATCGTTCAAACTTCGGTTGTGCATCAAGAAGAATATGAACAAACGAAAAGCAGCGAACCATTTCCTTCGTTCGACGAATATTTTGCGACGAACCAACATCGTATGGGTGTTGACCCAGTAAAAAAATTAGATGACTATTTGAATGAAAGTCAAACTACGCAGGTTGCAACACCATCGAGTAAGATTGAGCCGACAATTTTAACCACCACAACGGTTGAAGCTGTTACTACAGAACCTGAAACTCATTTTGTGCCCGAACCGGTATTCTCATCACCGGAACAAGCTCGGTTGTTTGCAGAAATGCAAAGGGAAGAATTAGAGTATGCTGATGAAAATAAACAGCATACAGATTTAGATTCTATCACAGAAAAACTACAATCCGCCGAGAAAATTATTCCTCAGGAAAATTATCAGTCAACAACTCCGCTTCAGGAGACAACTCACGAAGATCAGGTGTATGAAACGGATGCGGTAACACCGACTCTTGCAGAAATATATGCTTCGCAAGGGGAACTTCGCGCGGCTATTCAAGCGTATGAAATTCTGATGTTCTCGCAACCGGCAAAAGGCGCGGAGTTTCAGAAGCGAATTAGAGAGCTGCAGCAGCTTCAAATGGAAAAAGATGGTTTTATTTAAAAACAAAAAAACTTGTCAAACTAATGACAAGGTTTTTTTTATCTCACGAACAAATGATTATTTTAATTTGTTAACGAATTTTGTCAATTTCGATTTCAGATTTGCTGCTTTATTCGCATGAATCACTTTCTTCCCTGCAAGCTTATCAAGAAACGAAACCGTTTCCTTCAATAACGAAACCGCAGTCTCTTGTTTTTCTGCCGAGCGTACTTTCTTTAACAACGTTTTCATCGTTGATTTCTCTGCAACGTTGCGTTTTGCGCGGCGTTCGTTTGTGCGGATACGTTTGACTGCTGATTTATGTTGTGCCATTACTTTCCTCCGATGGTAAAATTATTTCTGTAAAAATATGAATAAGTATAATGAAATTTGAAACGAGTTACAATTTTTTTTCCCAATATATTGTTTTCCGCAGATTCTCCACCCATTGTTCGTATTTTAGACTGAGTTTGAATTGTAACGTTAATTGTTCAAGCCGTTTATAATCATCCGTAAGATTGATCGTATGTTCTTCGGTGATAGACCGGACAACAATAATGTGGTATCCGTATTTATGTTGAACCGTTAATTTTCTGGGTTCGCTAATGTCTCCTTTTTTAGCGGATTTTACAAAGTCTTCAAAGAGCGGATCAAGTTGATCAAGTGCCACTCTGCCAAGATCGCCGCCGATATCCTTTGAATCGGTATCTTCCGAATATTTTCGAGCCAGCACGCCGAAACGCTCACCCTTTAATGCTTGTTCTCGGATGCGTTTAAGTTGTGCAATGGTAGAATCATCGTTCACCTGCGATACTTGAACAGGAAAGAGAATATGGCGAGTTCGAACAGCATCGCCGCGTCGTTCAACAAGCTGGATAAGATGATATCCAAATTGTGTCTTTACCGGTTTCGAAATTTCACCTTCGTTTAGAGTGAAAGCGATTTCTTCAAATTCTTTTACGAACGAACCGCGTCGTGCAAACCCAAGATCGCCTCCTTGAGATGCAGTGCCATCACTGGAATATCGTTGTGCAAAATACGTAAAATCTCCGCCAGCTTTAATGCTGTCTGCAATCTTTTGTGCTTTCAGCACCAGCAATTTCAGCACTGTTGAATCGGGCTTTGGTTCGATATAGATGTGACTTAATTCAAATTCTTTTGGCACTATTGGAATACTGTCGTTGTAGGTAGTAAAAAATTCTTCTACTTCACGCCGAGAGACGGTTAATTGAGCCTGCCTCTGTTGTTGAATTTTTTGCACAAGCATTTGTTTACGTACCAACTCGCGAAATTGAAAATCGCGTTTCATTCTGTTCACGGTCATCCCGTACAACTCTTCCATCTTTTGCTGTCCGCCAACTTGAGACATCATTCTGGAAATCTGCTGTTCCAAACGTTCGGTAACTTCTTCGTCCGAAACGATAACGCTGTCTTCAATTGCTTGAGCGAGAACAAGTTTATCGTTTATCATTCCATCCAACACACGTTCTCTAAGTTCTGCTGAGGTCGGATCGACTCTATTTTGTACGGCAAGTTGTTGAACGGTGAAATTAAGATCGGATTCCGTGATGATCTCTCTGTCCACAACAGCAATAATTCTATCCAACGATTGTTGTGCAAAGGTGACGGAAACAAAAAGCAGTGTAGTAAGAAGGGTTTTCATAATTTCATTCGTGTTGTGCTAAAGAATCTTGAGTTGCAACCATTAATTGTACGGTGTGTTTGGTGCGCAATATTTGCATAAACTGCTGGTATCGCTGCTGCCGAAGCTCCATGGCAAGGCGGGTTCGAATTTCTGATTCAACATATTGCAGCGGCGAAGGTGCGCCGCTTTTGAACTGTCCGAGCGAACGCATGATAACAAAACCAATGCTTGTCTTTACAGGAAATGATACCTCGAACATACCAAGTGCATTTGCTACTTTCCATAATTCAGGAGGATACAATGATGATTGTGTGAAAAATATTGAATCGCGAAACGACATGATTGGATTTCCAGAATTTGTTCTAAACTGGATAACACTATTGTTCCAGCCTTGCACACCCAGTGCAGTCTCACGAAATCGGTTTGCCGATTCGAGCGACTGGAAGATAATCACGGATAATTTTATCAAATTTTCGCGGAGGATAAATTCGCTGGTGTGGGCTTGTAAATACAACGCAATCTCATCAAGCCGTACCGTGCTTTCTGCCAACGAATACACTTCGTTTTCGAGCAGTTCGGAAATACAGAATTGCTTTTTGGCATCGGAAATTTTTCGCTGGATATGTTCTGCATCATCATAGCCCCGCTGTTGAGCTTCCTGATATAATAATTCGTTCGTGATCCATCGATTCGCTATTTGACGAATATCATCGCGGGTTAATTCGTCAACTCCGCTGCTGTTTTCACGCACCATCTCCATCGTCAATATTTGATTATTGACACGGGCAACAATATTCTCTGCAGTCTGCTTCTGCGTGCATCCGGCAGCAAATAGTGTAATGATAAAAATGAAAAGAGGAAAGCGTGTGAAAACGCTCCCCTCCGAAAGCAATTGTATTGACATTACTGCAGTTGTGTTGGTGTCGGCACAGTTTCTTTAGCAAATGTTTTTGCCAAAGCTTCTTTGTTAAGTTGAACGGGGTATTTTTTCTTTAGATTTTCGTACCACTCGTCGCTGAGCCGTTTCGTTTCGTATTCCTGAAAGGCACTTGAAATTTCCGATGCGGCTTCTTCAAATGTTTTTTCGCGTGCAGCATCTTTTTGGATCGGTTTGATGAACGAGAAACCGCCTTCAAATGGGAAATATTGGATCGTATCGTTCAACTGCATATTCCACGCACGGGAAGTGAGGTCATTCGTTGTTATCGGTTGAAGACCTAATACGCCTCTTTTTTCAATAGTGGTACTGCGGGTAGTGAACCGTGCCGCGGCAGAATCGAATGAGATAGGAGCGAACGCAATTTTAATCGTTTCGAATTCAACTTTTTTAGTTTTCGATTTCGTTTTTGGTTTTTTTGCAACTAATGAATCAACCGTATATCCGAACATCGCTTTTCTGACGAATCGGGCAATGCTGTCGGTAGCAACAAATATCTCTTGAACATTGACGCGTTCGGGCCACGTGTAATTCGCTCGATGTTCTGCGTGGAATTTCTTCAGGGCAGAATCCGACGGATGAACTTTGTTCCATACATTTTCCTGTTCTGCTTTGAACAACAGAATTCCTTCTTCGTATTCTTTCATGGTGCGGCTGAAATCCGGGAATTTGCTTTCTATTTGCCGTGCATGATATTCCGTCACTAAACCAATCCCAACTTTGTTGATAATGTCGGGAACCGTATTGGGTGATTTGAGTTCGAGATTCTTCAGTTCGGGATTTGCTTTTGCCGACATAATCACAGATTCCACCGTGATGTTGGTGCCGGCAAACGTTAGCAGAACGGAGGAACGAATGGCGGAAGAAATGGTGCTGTCCCACTTTGCATCGTTGGTTGTTTTCGATGTATCGACAGATTTTGCAAATAAAGCAGCGACACTGTCATTCTCTTTGAAAGAATATAATGTTTTGATCTTGCCGACCATGTTGTTGTAATCGTACTGAAAACGATAATTCTGATATTCGGTTTTTAATTGTGGTTCCATGTCTTTGAATGGAGCAATGCCTTGTGCCTTAATGCGTTTAATCAAATGGAGTCCGAATTGTGTCTGGATGATTCCGGAAAGCTCCCCATCTTTTAAATTGTATAATGCTTCATCGAATTCACGAACAGTTCTTCCGCGTTCGATAAAACCGAGATCGCCGCCGCGTTCGCCGCTGTACGTATCATCGGACATTGTTCGTGCATACTCCGCAAAATCTTTTCCTGCAAGCACAGAGTCGCGAATTGCAAGAAGTTCGTTCGCAGCTTTTGTTGAATCGTCAACACTTGCTCCGCGCGCCATGCGTTTCATAATATGGCTGGCTTGAACGGAACCCTTGTTCTCTTTAATATCCGTAATCTTGATGATATGATAACCGAACTGAGTTTTGATCGGAACGGTTGAATACTCTCCAACGTTCATAGAGTAAGCCGCATCTTCAAATTCCGGAACGAGTTGACCGGTGTTAAAATAATAGATGTCTCCTTTATTATTATTTACCGAAGGATCTTTTGAATTGTTCACTGCTAATTGTTCAAAGGAGTACCCTAATTTTAATGAATCAATAATTGCTTTTCCAATATTGAACCCTAACAATGTATCTTCTGGTTTGGATGATGGAACTCCGATAAGAATATGGCTTGCGCGAACCTGTTTTAATTTTCGTTGATACATTTGTTCTAATGCCGGTTTGGTGATCTCTTTTTCCAGCAGATAGGCAACACCTAAATTTTTGCGATAGTCGTTAAGCTCGTTTCGCAATTCAGCATCGTTGTTGTAACCCAATGCATACGCTTCCTTTACTTTCAAACGGAATTTTACGTATAGATCGAGGAATTTTTGACGATCTTCAACCGAAGTTTTTGCTGCTGTTTCCGGACCGCCGTTATTCTTGGCATAGACCTGTTCAAAATCTTCAACCGAGATTTTATCTCCCGCAATATCTGCGACATAAGACCCGCCGCAACCAATGATTCCTGCAAACAATGCAAAAAATAGTGTGGCCATCATTAACTTTTTTAAACGCATACTACAAATCTCCTTTTATGTTGTAAAGGTGTGGTGAAAAACGTTGTAAGTGTATAAAAATACTGAAATTAGGGCATACAAGCAATGTTTGTTGGATACAAGAAAATGATATCGTTCGTTTTAAACGAATGGTATCATTGAAACATCGTAACTACTCAGCGTATTTTTTAAATTCTGTATTATGCTAATGAGATTTATGCGAAGCTCCAAAGGAGTCCTTCGGACATGCATACGCACAAACATAACGCCTCTGTCGAAGAACTGTATGGCGAGACTCCCCGCCAAGCAAACCGGTCGAAGACTCGACTCGTTGAGCGGGCAAGTGTCTCGCCACTGCGAATCAGAGATTCGCTCTACGAGTCGTAGACAATA
>JANONI010000247.1:0-16777 GCA_031420755.1 Bacteroidota bacterium
GCGTATTTTTTAAAATTCTGTATTATGCTAATGAAATTTACAAACATAACGTCTCTGTCGAAGAACTGTATGGCGAGACTCCCCGCCAAGCAAACCGGTCGAAGACTCGACTCGTTGAGCGGGCAAGTGTCTCGCCACTGCGAATCAGAGATTCGCTCTACGAGTCGTAGACAATATAAAAATCCATAAAATTTCATTGCTGAGTAGTTACGAAACATCGCATATTAGACGATTCAGAAAAACGTATGTTCCCCATTGGTATTTTGCTGACAACTTAACTATTTTCAACTATGGACTTCTATGGAGCATTCCTCTGCTCATTCTGCGGGGAAGAAAATGAAATATTTGTTGAGCCAGAAGACGGAAAGGAACAGACAATAACCGAAGATTGTTCAGTCTGCTGTCGCCCGAATGTTTTGAGTATTCGTATTATTGGCGAGCAAATCATCATCGAATCAGAATTTGAAGGATAAACGTATGACCGCAATGCAATTTCACCATTATGCAACACAACAGTTGGCACCAACTGAACCGCTATTTCTGCTTGTTCCGCCGGAACAAAAAGATTGGAAACCGACGGAAGAATCGTTTACCACCGGACAATTAATGTATCACATGGCGTACGCGTTACGGTTTAATGCCAATGGCATTTTAAAGAATGAGTGGGCTCTTCCAACACTTCGCCGTGTATTTGTAGCAAACAGAAAAACACCAAGCGGAACCGTGGATGAATGTGTGAATTTATATCGCGAGAACTCGAAATTTTTTCTTGACATTTTTACAACTATGAATGAAGAAGAATTTCAGACAGAGGAATTGGACACACTGCAATTGGGTCGCGCACAAAAATGGAGAATGTCACTGTTTGCATTGGAACATCACCTGAATCACAAAGCGGAATTGTTTATGTATTTAAAAATGATGGGGGTGAAAGTACATTCGAAAGATTTGTATGGAGCGTTGGGATAGTTTTGCCGTGCGCAACAGTGCGCATTGGCTGTTCATTTTTTTTACGAGAAAATTTTTTGCGAGATTTTTTATGGAAATAGCTTGCTGCATTAATCCTCAACTGAAATAATATCAACAAACTGTTTAATAATAAATGCCGTTGCGCCCCACACCGGTTCTTTCCACACATCATACAAATATACTTGCCGCACCACACCTTTTAATTCGCGCGTTTCAATGCGACGAAGAGACGGATCGAAGAATTTTTCCAACGGAACCAACAATACATCAGCCACTTCATCCGGATTTGTCTTCAATGCTGAAAGCGAATCAATATATCCGACAATTGGCGTAACGACAAAGCCGCTGGGGATATGAATGTCGTCTAATCGCCCAAGAATAATAATTGCTGAAGAAGGTATTCCAATCTCTTCTTCTACTTCGCGCAAAGCGGTTGCAGTAGAAGATTCATCACCGTCATCCACCATTCCGCCGGGGAAAGAGATTTGTCCTTTATGGTGCTCAACGGTGTCCGTTCGTTTTGTAAGAAGAAGATGAAGTTGATCTTCTTTCATAATAAGGGGAACCATAACACACGCTTGCCTCATTTCTGAATGAGAAAGCGATATGTGTTTGCTGCAAGAAAGTTTCTGTTGAATATGTTGAAGTGAAAGTCTGTTCATTTAAAACCTGCTTGAATCTCTTCCAAAGACAAATGTTTTTATCCAATCGAACACAACAAGAATTTTATTTTTCCAACTGACTAATTTTGTAAGATACGCCGAGCGCCAGAATATCCATGTAGCAAATCCGCGCCCCTTCATTTTGGGAAGATCTGCGAGAGCGCGATTGCTTCCAATATAGGCAAGCATTCCCCTATGATGATAAATAAATGGTTTGACAGGTTTTTCTTTTGCCATTGCATTTAATGAGTTTGCAAGATATTGTCCTTCCTGCTGAGCAACCTGTGATGTTGCAGGCAGGTCTTTTCCTTCGATTGTTGCACAATCTCCCAGCGAATAAATATTGGTGAAGCCCTTCACATGAAAAAATTCATCCGTTACCAAACGATATCCGCGATCTTTTTCGAATGGCAATAATTTCACAAACGGTGTCTGTGTGTTTCCGGTAGACCAGACCATCATTCCGTACGGAACGTGTGACCCATCAGTAAGAAGAATTTTTTTTCCTTCAACTTTTGCAACTTGTGAATGCAGGCGAACAGAGATTTTTTGGCGTTGGAAAATTTTGATTGTGTATTCACTTAATACTGCGTCAAACGTGCTGAGCAATGCATTACCCGCTTCGAACAATGTAATTTCAACACCGGAAAGGATATTTGGATAGGAATGAATGAGATCTTCCGTTAAAAAATCATGAAGTTCTGCCGCAAATTCAACACCCGTAGGTCCGCCGCCAACAACGACAAAATGCAGTAAGCGTTTTCGTTCTTCAAATTGTAAATTCGGCATACTGGCTCGTTCCAGATTTTCAATAATGCGCTGCCGAATTGCGCGAGCATCGGTAAGTTCTTTTAAGAATAAACCATATTGTTCCACGCCGCTGATACCAAATGTATTGCTGATTGCGCCAACACCGATTATCAGTTTATCGAACGAAAGTGAAAACTCATTTCCGTCCAGCGCATTTTTACACCGGATAGAATTATTACTTGTATTCACCGTTGTGCAGTATGCATGATAGTACGTAATATTATTTTTTCCGCCGCGGATTGGTTCGATAATTGAACGAAATTCAATTGTTCCAACAGTAGTGCTGGGAAGAAGCGGAGTAAAAATAAAATAATTTCGTGGGCTGACAACAATAACATCATACAAATTCGTATCAATTGCTTTTAAAGTACTAAAGGAAGCAAAACCGCTGCCGAGAATCACTAATTTTTGTTTTGAAGATTTCATTGTATATTTCTTTCAACAGACAAACGTGTCTGAAAAATACGGATTTTTTACTTGAACTGACACTGTTGTTTAGTGCTTTTGCTTTCGCATATCGTTAAACTTGTTTTGAAAATAACTGTCAAATGGGTGTAATTTTAAACACAATACTGTAATAATCCGAACCTTAAAAAGTTTCGACGTGCGCAACCCAAGAGAGAATAAAAATATTTGTATCTCATATTGTGCGTTGGATATGCAAAATGTGCAGAGTGGAAGTAACAGAGTCCTCAAAATTTCACGATTTCGTTGATCCTGTTTCTGGTACACTTCTTGCACAAATACATGAGAGACCAACAATAACCTCTTTCAATCATAATCTATAAGGAGTACCAATGAAACAAATAAGAACATTTAGCACACTGCTGTTCTTCACCGGAGTTTTTATTGCGGGATGCGATAAAAATACAACAGAACCTGAAGATTCGAGTATTCTCTACGAAGATGCTGCAGAATCAATCTCCGCAGCAATGGGAGATGAAAGCGGAGGTGCGATGGAAAGTGTTGCCGATATCTACTCTGTTGCTGGCGGAGTACCTCTTGGTTCGGGGTTAGCAAAGAGCAGCGGAGAAGAATCGGTGATGACTGTCGCTGGTCCGCCGGTATATGATCCGATAACAAAATGGTGGAGCGTTACGATTGATCGTTCACGATCCGGTGTATATGTCAACGCATCAGTACAACGTGTCTATCAATATCAATTTCAAAAGAATGGAGTCGTTCAACAGAACCGCATTACCGGAACGGATACAGCCAATACGTTGAAATTCAAAATTGTCAGCGGCAGCGGATTCTTTCGAAATCCCAGAGTACATCATAATCTCACAATGTTGAAAGGCGGGTGGACTGCAACAAAGATTGACAAAGATACGGTTGTGCTCAACTCGGATACAACATTTGTTCGCTCCGGTGTCGATTCGATCATCACCCGGAATATGATTCGTACGTTCACGCATACAACCACAATGGAATTTAGCGATGTAAAAGGGCTGCGATATAAACCTTCAATGATGAACTGGAGAAACAATTTTAGTCAGGCGGTAAGCGGAACAATTAACGGAACGTATAATGCGACCATTACATTCCAGCGCGGGTCAGCATATAAAGAACGAACTGTCAGTAAAACATTCATCATCAATTTAGGAGCCGGAGCTGGATCGTTAACGATCAATGGCGGCGGTAAATTTACTATGGATCTTCGCGACGGCAATAGAAAATAACAACTACAACCTTGCAAAGGTTTGATAAAAACTCTTTCATAACCTTGCGTATGCATGTCCGAAGGACTCCTTTGGAGCTTCGCATCGCAAGGTTATTTGATTTCCTCAAGGCGAGGCAAGCAATTGTCCTCGCCTTTTTTTATTTTTCAGGATGAAAATAATTTTTGTTGTTCAGCTTATTGTTTCATTGGTGCAGTGTCAGCAGCTAACGCTACCCGAAAACCAAACGCCGGAAGAAAATGGTACTGATTATATCAACCAGATTCTTCTTTTCAGCCCTAACGAACGCGAAAATACAGTGTACAAAATAATCGTTAACGGTCACATCCCGAATTTTTTGCGCACACTTGTTCCAATCAAAGCCACAGCCGTTATCAATCAACAAGAATATCTGCTTGAGTATTATGTCACGCCCGATTATCTTTCCCTTGGAAATAACAGCGATTATTTTTTGTACCCGATGACACCGATCCTCGCGCAAACGATTGCAACTACTTTGGATTGTATCCTGCCGACTAAAAAAATGGTTGATCAGATCTATACAGCGGCTGTTGTAAAACTTCCGCCGCAGCCGATACCGCCGGACTCAACGATGACAATGATGCCTCGATTTGTTCAACATAACGATTCAGTGCAAAGGCTTCGCAAACCGCTCATCAATCTGTTTCCATTGGGTTCTCTTGTTGCGGGAACAAAAAAAGATATTATTATACATCCAACGATCTATTCCGAGCGTAAACCAAACAGACCAAAACCGGTTGTTATTTACGGTTGGCATCGATTGAACGGAAAAACGATTCAGCCGCCGAATAATTGGCACCAAGAAACATATGTGGATTACAGTCACGGAGTTCGACTTGTGCAGAGAATGGCAAAGATTAATGGTGCAGATGTTTCACTCGTAGATATCCTTCAGGATGAAACCTATCATACTCTTATTTCTGATACGGTGTTGCTAAAACCGTATTATGAAATTCCAAATCAATAACGGATGTTACACTCTGCAGGCTGCGGACATACAAGAGTACTCCGATTAACGAGAATCTGCCTGCTTCACATTGCGCACGTCATTAACCGCGCATCCGGTTTGCGCAGTTTAAGCACAAAATAATACAACATTATTTTTACGATAAAATCGATTAGCGAAATGAAGGCACCGATCATAATCTCTTGCGACTATATTCTGTTTCAACCGTTATTGCAATACCGCCGCGAACAGCATAGGCGGCAGTTACTTTGCAGCTACGCGGTTTGAGCACTGCAACAAGATCATCGAGAATAACATTGACAACGTGTTCATAGAAAGTTTCTTCGTTGCGGAATGTCTGCAAATATAATTTCAACGATTTTGATTCAATGATAAATTTATCGGGAACATATTCAATGGAGAGTGTTGCAAAATCCGGCTGGCGATTGACGGGACCAAGCGTTGTAAATTCATCCGTGGTTAATGTAATTGTATAATTACGGTCAACGTGATGATTTGGGAATACTTCAATCTTCTTTTGTGATACAGAATCTTTTCCGAGAAGTGAAAGAGATTGCAAATCTTTTTTTGACGTTAATTTTTTTGACATATTTTAACATCCCCCTTACCCCTCTACGAGGTCGTTGACCCTTCGCCTACGCACACCTGTGTGTCGAAACTTCACTACACGGAACGTTTCGTGAAGTGTAGCACTTCGGTGTGCAGGCACAAACCACGCTGCAAGTCCCAAAGGGATGACTTCGTTAGGGGATTATATTTTTTGTGTTTAATGTTTTCTTGTTTCTATTTTACTTGTAGAGAGAAACGTGCGAAATTGATTGTTTACTCCTATCACTTCGTTGTGAGTCAATCCCGAATGAATGAATATAATACGATTCTGTTTCAGATCAAGTTCAGTTACATCTTTTTCTTCTTTACTAAGGTGCGGGATTTTCCACCCATCCAGATCCGACAGTAAACTCTCAGATTCATTCTTCGTTCCGCCGCTGTCTGTATAGATATTGATGAATCGCCCTTGATAATGATCGATCCAATACGAAAATTTTTCTGTCTCCCCATAGAGTGCATCGAAAAGAATTACATCAGAAATATTCTTCGTCAATCCTCCGCGCATTAAACAAAATGAAATGACACGGTACGCACCACTATGTCCCGCAAGAATAATACTGCCGACTGTGATTCGCTTGATGTTCTTGATGTCTTGAATATATTTCAGAACATCATCAACAAGGTTTTTTAATCCGTCCTTATCTTCTAATCGTCCGCCAAACGAATCCGGCGAATTCTTCGGACCTTGCGGAAAAACAAAAATTGCATTTTTGTTGCTTTCCGAAAACTGTTCGATCAATTTAAATTGTGCGCAAGCACTGTCAATATTGTTATTCCATCCGTGAAAATAGACGACAATATTTATTGTTGCCGTTGGTTTGAATCCTTTTGGAATAAAGATTGCAACGCTGCTGTCGCTGTAATGTTCTTGCGCGGAGAATGTTTGATTGTTATAGAGTCGTCCATTTGCACGATCTGGATGCGGAAATGGTGCAGACGAGAATTGCGGAACAAACATTTCACCAAGATGAGAATAGCGGTTGATAATTGATTGTGAAAACACATTTCCTGCCATAATTGTCAGAACAGATAATGCGATAATAATTTTCTTCATTGTTTTTTTTCTCTCACCACTTGCTCTATCGCTTCCATCGTCTTTTCGGCACCGGTCTGCCAATCAAATTCTTGTGAGCGGATCAACGCCTGGTTTTCCAATCGTTCGCGCAGGTTGTTATCACGCAGCAACAGAATAATTTTTTCTGCAAGTTTCTCACGGTTTCCATATTCATACAACAATCCGGTCCATTCATCAAGAACGGCATCACGCAATCCTTGCACGTTGCTGGAAACCGTTGTTGTGCCGCACGCATTCGCTTCAATCGCCGTCAATCCCCATCCTTCTTTTGCAGATGTATTAACAGCAACATGCATTCTGTTCAGCCATTGCACTTTTTCTTCTTCGCTGACGAATCCGGTAAATGTTACACTGTCATTCAATCCGAGCGTGTTCACCAATTCCATCAACCGCGGTTTATCATCACCATCGCCGACTATCACTAATTTTGCATTTGAAATTATTTGCTTAACAATAACAAACGCTTCAATAAGATGATCGAATGATTTGTATTTTTTTAAGCGACCGAGCGCGCCGATCAACGGCTCCGATGCTTTTGGAATACCAGTCTGACGAAAGAGACGGTGATTCATTCCATACGGGACATAATGAATCTTCTCAGGAGAAAATCCATTCTCTTTCACTTCATGGTGAGTGCTGGGAGAATGGATCATAAAGTGGATTTTTCTGTACATCGGAAGCGAGGCGCGTTCTGCAAGATACACGTATGACGCCAACGGAAAAATAGTTTCTTTGAAAACACTTTTGCCAAGGAGATGATGAAGTTCGCCCAGCACCGGTTCTTGTACATACGAGGGAGTGTAGAAGGGAATTTTATTTACATCATCAACGATAAGATCGAATTGTTGATTTTTAAATGTGGTGAAATATTTCTTCATCACTACGAAATTAAAAAGAAATCTTCCCCCTTCTCGAATGATCTTGATTCCATTTTGTTCTTCAATTGGTTTTGCTCCATCGTACGATGAACAAAACAGCGTAACATCATGTCCCATTTTGGCAATGCGTGAATATGTTTCGTGCAGATGCACTTCCGCACCGCCGGCGAGTGGGTGAGAAAGGTCTTGCCAATTAAAAATGAGGATTTTCATAAGAGCAATTGAAAATGAGTAATTGATAATGGATAATGGATAATGGGGATGAACATGTATCAATTATCCATTATCAACTATCAATTGCTTTTGCTTTGTTATTTCTTTTTTCCTATCACTCCCATCGACAATGCCGTATAGGTTGTCAGTGTAGTATCTTTGAGAGAATCACGCAATGATTTCCTGATATTATAAAGAACCGGTATTTTTGGATTGAGTGGAAGTTTAATCTTTACCGTCCGCAACGCTTCACGCGTCATCCGGTAAAACAAACTTGGATACATCCATTCTCCGTAGGTGTGAACGGTTTGCAATCCGAGTTGTTGCATTTCTTTTTTCAATTCGGGAACCGAAAATGAACGCTCCCATCCTGCAAACCATTTATCAATTGAAATCAGAAACGTCTTAATCAATGTATAGATATGATATCGCTGAGGCACGTCAACACAAAGAAGTCCTCCTTTTTTGAGAACGCGGATATTTTCTTTCAATAATGCTGTCGCTTTTTCATGACGGAAATGTTCGAGCAACCCTTGGTGAAAAATAATATCAAACGTTCCATCTTTGAATGGAAGGGCGAATGTATCGCCGCCGATGATCGTAACATCCATCTTCTCTTCTTCCGCAATTCGTTTCATAATTTTCAGCGAGTTCATCGAATAATCAAGCTGATACACGTCTGCGCCGCGCTCGACCAACGGAAAACTGTCGCGCCCGGTTCCTGCGCCAATTTCAAGAATTTTTTTTCCTTTTACATCGGTTACTTTTACAAGATTTCGAACGACACGGTCAGAGTTAGAATAGATTTCCTTGACTTCTTTTTTTTCGTCCCAAAAACTATCCCAATGTTCTAAACGAGATTCTTTCATAATAGCAGATAGTTAAATGTTAGATTGTAAGAAACGATCTCAAAAATGAATTGTATTTGTCATTCTCTACGAGTCGTAGACCGAACGAAGTCCCAAAGGGACAAGTGAGGAATCTCGATCTTGTTATTGAAGATAAAAACAAGATTTCTCTCCCGCTAAAGCGCATTGGCGTCAACTTAACAATTTACTTGTTCCAATAAAAGTTATAATAATTGTGTTGTTTTTGGAACATATTAAAGGTTTTATATGTCATCCCTAAAGGGATTTTAATTATTTTTTGGTTCATTGTTCTATAACTATGTCATCCCTCTGGGATTATGAATTTTTAATCCCGTTAGGGATGACATAGTTATAGCTGAAGGCTACCGCCGCAAAATTAAAATCCCGTAGGGATGGTATATTGCTCTCATTTCATTAATGAACAAACAAAATAATATTTTTAAAAGCGCACAAAAAAATCTGTTGTTAATACTTTTTCTCCACTAAGATTATCTTCTTAATCTTAAAAACATAACATTAAGTTGATGCCAATGCGCTAAAGCGGGATCGAAATGACAATGATTAGGTATTTTTGACACCACTTATAGATATTTTGCAAAGTAAAAAAGGATGAAAATAAATCTTCACCCTTTTTACTTTATCTTTTTACCTTTGTATGTTCACCCGATTTATTTTTTCGCAACAGAATCTTTTTTACCCGCACCGCTTAACGCTAACTGTGCCTGCATCTGTCCTTTTTGCATCTCCAACCACTGAGGTAATCCTTGGGTGGCAGGATATGCTGCGCTTATACGATCAAGAATCTCGATTGCTTTGTCATAGCGTCCGCGATTTTGATACATTGTGTATAACATATAAAATGGATGATATTGATTGGTGAACGGTTCTAATCCTGGCTTTGCAACCATATCAAGCAGACGTGATTCAAGATTCTTCGTCATTGCTTCGTATCGTTCTTTAGCTCCGGCAAAATGATAGAAGTTGGTGATATCAAATTCTACGCGATAATCCATCGGCAAAACATTCATTGGTAACTTCACCATCATCGAATCAAGCGTAGCAACGGCATTACCATTATCGCGCGCCGTATTGATATAGTACAGCGCAAGACGCATGAAGGCGTTGCGATAATTCATTGCAAGACGAGTAACATTCTCATCATAATGCACCGTTGTATCATTCAAACCGCGAAAACGATACCCGCGCTGAAAATTCAAGTTCGGCACAACAGGTTCATTCAGCAAGTTTGCCGCAAGAATTTTCGGATCGATAACGCCTTCATCAGACGGTGCTGCATACGGTATTAACTTCATTGCCAATCCATCCATGCGGAAAAACCGATCAAGTCCGATCTTCGAATCCGGCGTTGATGTTACAGCCATATAAATTGGCCGCACCCAATTATTGGAACGAATAATATCGAATGCCATAATATCCTGCGCGCGAATTGCTTTAATCACTTGTCCGCCGGCTTGCGGGAATGACATGGTGTTCGGAAGAATAAATCGAACTTCTCCGGGTTTTCCCGCAACCTCATCCTTCAGTTGCGTTTGTTTTGGTTTGTCGGAAAATTGTTCGTATTCCTTCATCACATCAGCAGGAACCGGAATCGTCATCTCTCTCGGCTCCCATTGCATCGGACCGATCTGTTCTATCTCCTGATCCGATAAACTAATTGCAATTTTTTTTGCACCGTGAGGTTCTTGATGTTTCAATTGACTGATATACCACGATGTATTCACTAAGCTAAGATTGACAATTCGAACGTCGCGGCGAACGCCTTCTACATCTTGCAGATACCATAACGGAAATGTATCATTGTCGCCATTGGTGAAGAGAATTGCATCGGGTTCGCATGATTGCAGCAGATTGTATGAATAATCCCACGCAACATAATCACCGCTGCGATCTGAAATTTTATAGTTTGTGTACACCATGTTGATAGGAACGAACACAACAGCAAACGACAATGCCGCCATTGAAAGATATTTTTTTAATTGATCGCTCTTCACCGCATCACGGATCGTATCCACAAGACCAAGCGTTCCGATACCGATCCATAATGAGAATACGAAAAACGCACCAACATAAAAATAATCACGCTCTCGAGGCTGAGGATTCTGCATATTGAAATAGACCGCCATGATGAATCCCATCAACAAAAATAAATTGAAGAACACCCACCACATTACTTTATCTTTTTTGAAATGATAATACATTCCAAACAGACCAAGGAATAACGGAATTCCCCACAACTGCTTCCAGTTCACTGCTGCTCCTTGAAAATCTCCTTCGCGTCCTGCGTACTGCCACAAGAAATACCGTCCGAACATTTCATACATCTGATACCGCATGAAATAATCCGTATCACTTTTATAGTTCGTATAAATACCTTGATGCTGCGGTTCCTGGCTGTGACGGCGTTGCATAATCGGCGAATCGCCGTATTGTTCACGATTGAGATACGATACAAGTTTCTTCAATGTGCTCGGATCGTTCTCATTCATCGGCGGATTTGCATTTGCACGAATGATCACCATGGTGTAGGTTGAATATCCGAGAATAATTAAGAGAAACGATAATGATGCAATATTCAAAATCTCTTTTTTGTTTTTGATTGAATACCAAACGCCGTAAATTGCTGCAATAATTGCGGAGATTGGAATCATCGTCCAGAAAATACTCTTGGATTCTGCTCCGCCGCCGATAGCATATTCGCCATCAAGAAGGTTGGGAAGCATTTTGACAATTCCGGGATAAACAATTGCAAAGATACCAATTGCGATAATACCAAAAATAATATAATTACGAATCGAAAATTCATACCTGCGGAAAAAGACGATAATTAAAAATGGAAAAATGACCAGCAGCGCCAGCAAGTGAACGCCAAGCGACAAACCGATAAGATACGCGATCAAAAATATATATCGTTGATGCGTGGGAGAATCCGCTCGTTCATTCCACCGAAGCGCAAGCCATGTTACCAAACCGACAAACAACATACTAATACCGTACAGTTCCGCTTCTACCGCATTGAACCAAAATGTTGTGCTGAACGAAAGTGATAATGCACCGACTGCGGCTGAAGTATACAGAGAAATTTTGTTCCACAGATCATCAGTACGCGGGCGCCATAAAATGATCAGTTTCACCAGCGAGAGATACAAAAGCATCGCGGTTAACGCACTGGAAAGAGCGGAGATAAAATGAATACGAACCGCGGGATCATCATAGAACGGCACCATCCCAATCACTTTTCCGATAAGCAAAAAGAAAGGCGAGCCCGGCGGATGCGGCACTTGCAACAGATATGTAGCGGCGATAAATTCGCCGACATCCCAAAATACAACAGTATCAGCCAGCGTTAAAATATAGGCGATCAATGTTCCAAGAAAAACAAACCCTGCAACAAATTTATTCAATTTAATATGTTCCATTACTACCTCTGCATTAATCTATAAAAACGGCAAGTCGGCATAAATGCCGACCTGCCAAAGGACGAAGTGTGTAAATATACCTTGAAAGTGCCGATTTTCAAAAGAAAATAACTACAGAGTTTTAGACGGTTTAACATGAAGATTTGTTCTGTAAAAACAAAAACGCTCCGTTGTACAGAGCGTTTTTGTTTTTAGATTATTCTATAGAACTTATTTCATCAAAACTAATTTTTTGGTTTCGACAAAACTGCCTGCTTGCCCGCCTTCTATTTGGTGGGCTTGTAAACGATACAGATATATACCGCTTGCCAACGACGAGGCGTTAAATTCAACATTGTATTGTCCTGCCGATCTAAAACCATTTACCAACGTTGCAACTTCTCTTCCAAGTGCGTCAAAAACTTTCAGTGACACATTTCCCGATTGTGGAAGCGAAAATGCGACTGTCGTTGTTGGATTAAACGGATTAGGATAGTTTTGCAGCAATTCAAATTTCTGTGGAGATGCTGCAATAATTTGTTCTGACGGAACTTGTCAATGTAAAAAAGAATTTAGTTTTCATACAGCCTCCATAAAATTAGTGGTTAAAATAGTAGTGTAGCAACCGCTGGTAAGTTTAAATCTGTTTATCACAAAAATAAGTTACTCTTTCTTATAAAAAACTTTTCAAGCTAAACAAGAGATTGAATCTAAACGATAATATTAGAGACATCTGAAAAATTGATTGTTCTTTTTCATTTCGCAGTAATGTCCAAAAAAAAAGTTGTCGCTAAATACAGTAAACCCTTCCAGAGTTTGTTGATAAAACAATTGAAATTTTCAAAACTGTGCCCCTCTAAATAAAAAACTCTGGATGGGTTGTATGAGCAAATATTTGTCAACGAGAACTATTTAGAAAATCAGAAAATCAATTTCGCTGCTACTTCATCGCACACAGCATAACCTTTCGCCGTGAGCGAAATAATATTATTTTGACGGAATAGCAATCCTTCCTGTTCCATCTCATCAAAAAGCATCTGTTTCATGGAAAAAATATCTTCTCCATACAACAGATACAATTTCTTTAGATCAATTCCGGTGCTTCGTAATCCCAAAAAGATCTCTTCGGTAAAAAATTTTTTTCGATCTATCTCTTCACCTCCAACAACAGGATATTCATTTCGTTCTATCATTTCGCAGTAACGTTGAACGCTCCGAACATTCCACCAGCGCTTGCCCGCCACGGCGGGCTTGCCGGTTGTTGAAGAATCTTTCCAGAACGAATGCGCCGAAGGTCCAACTCCGATATAATTTGCGTGGTTCCAATAATTAAAATTATGGCGCGAATAAAATCCCGGCTTCGCAAAATTGGATACTTCATATTGCTCGTACCCGTTTGAACGCAGCGTGTCAATCGTAATCTCATACAGCTCGGCATCTTCTTCGTCCGGCAGAGGTGTAATTAATTTATTCTTCACCATCGTTGCCAGCGGTGTCTGATCTTCAACAATCAGCGCGTATGCAGAAATATGTTTCGGCTGCAACGCAATTGCGCGCCTAAGATTCTCTTTCCATCGCGATGGAGTTTGGTTCGGTAATGCAAAGATCAGATCGCAGCTCACATTATCGAATCCTGCACGATACGCACTTACAACGGCTCGTTCCGCTTCTTCCGCCGAATGGATTCGCGTTAAAAATTTCAAATCGTCATCATGAAATGATTGAATTCCAAAACTGACCCGATTGAATCCGACAGAACGAAATTCGTTTAATTTATTCAGTTCTACTGTTCCGGGATTCGATTCGCATGTAATCTCCGCATCAGCTTGAACGCGATAATGTTTATGGATGAGAGAGAATATTTTTTCGAATTGCTGCGCAGAAAGCAGCGAAGGTGTTCCGCCGCCAAAGAAGATCGTTTCGATTGTCTCTTGCGAAGAATACATTTCTGCACGACGAACAATTTCAAGTTCAAGAGCAGAAAGGAAACGATCCATTGAACTCATATTCTCAATGGAATAGAAATCGCAATAGATACATTTGTGTTCGCAAAATGGAATATGTAAGTATAGACTTGCCATATAATTGATAACTGATGTTACGCAAAAAAATGTACCTAATGCGAAGCATCTTTGCGTATGCATCCTTCGGATCGGATAAAGTAAAGTCGTCATGCCCGAATGCCTTAGTGCGAAGCATCCTTCGGATCGGGCATCCATTACATAGATTCCCGCTAAAAACGTGTCCCGAAGGGATCAAGATTGTGTCAAAAGTCAAATTTTGCGAAACACATCCCCGAAATCTTAAAGATTTCGGGGGTGTTAACGCTGAAAAAATAGTTTTGACACAGTCTCGATCTCTTTGGGACGGGAATGACGATCGATTTTAAGTTTTTGCGTAACGTGAGTTGATAATTAACAATGGATAATGACAAGACTTGAATTATTTTATTCATTATCCATTATCAACTTTCCATTGTTCATTGTATCAACGTTCCAATTCTGTTCCATTGAATTCCATCATCATTCTTTGACCAATAGACGATCATCGCTTTTCCAACAACATTTTCTTCGGGAATAAATCCCCACACGCGGCTGTCCGAACTGTTGTTGATATTATCGCCAAGCGCAAAATAATAATTTTTCTTTACACTATATGAAGACGATTCTTGTCCGTCAATTAAAATGATATTTCCGCGTCGTTCAACAGCACTTCCTTCACGTTGAATAAAAATTTTCCATTTTGCAAATGTTGTTGAATCAAGATTGATATTCATTCCTTTGAAAGGAACAATGGTCATTGGAAAATCTTTAAATGCTTTTTGCAATACTCGGGCGTTCAATCCATTCACACGAACCGTTCCGTTCACAATATCGATCGTATCGCCGGGTACTCCAATGCAACGTTTCACAAGAAAAAGATTTCGTACCGGCAGCACTTCATTCGGCTCTCCGGGAAATTCAAACACGATCACATTGCCGCGATGGATCTCTGCAAGTTTAGGAAATTGAAAATGCGGAAGTGAAATGTACAGAAATTTTTTCGGTGTTCGCGCACCGTAGATGAACTTGTTTACCAGAAGAAAGTCTCCGGCAACAAGTGTTTCACTCATCGACTCGGTTGGGATCTTATATGCGTCGACGATACAGGATTTCAGGAATGTAGCGAAGAGTAGCGTAGAAAAAACAATGATCGCTCCGTCTCGGATCGTTCGCCACATTGTCGTTGCTTCCTAACTGATGACCGTACCGATACGGCCAAAACGGATTGTTTCAGGATTGAAGATCGTAACAACAAGTTTCGTCAAAATATCAAGAGCCATGTTGTGCCCGGAGAAGGATGTGTATATCCATTCCATTCTCATCGATTCACCGCGCATTGATAGTTCGGCGCGATATTCATCGGTCAACATCACAGAAAAATAAACGAACATCGGCGTACCGACAATATTTTCCCGCGGAATAAATCCCCAAAAACGACTGTCTAACGAATTGTCGCGGTGATCTCCCATTCCAAAAACGTAATCTTTTTCAACAACATACGTGTTCGTCTCTTTTCCATCAATTATTACTTTGCCATCCGAACTCAAGACAGGATGATGTCCGTCTCGTTTAATGAAA
This sequence comes from Bacteroidota bacterium, assembly GCA_031420755.1. Taxonomy (GTDB): domain Bacteria; phylum Bacteroidota; class Ignavibacteria; order UBA10030; family UBA8401; genus UBA8401. The sequence goes on from JANONI010000247.1 coordinate 15,792, forward strand.
ATTTCCCACATCGCAAAATTTGCCGGTGTAATATTCATGGCCATTCCCTTTTTTGGAATAACGAGCGGTCCATAATTATCTTCATTGAACATCGCAGTCGGAGGAAATGAACGTTCATCCTGATACGACGGAGGAATAATACGCGTCTGATCGAAGTACATATTTTTGGGAATTGGCGCAGGTTCTCCGTTGATATACACAACTCGGTTTTTTATCTCAAGCGTATCGCCGCCGAGCGCCATACAACGCTTTAAATAAAATGTGAATGCATCGGGTTTTACTTCTTCTCTCATTCCGGGAAATTCAAAAACAATCACATCGCCCCGTTTCACATCTTTGAATCCGGGAAGCGTTGTCCACGGCAAACGAATATCGGTGAACATAATATTGCGAGGAGTGGACGCTCCATAGATAAACTTATTCACCATCAGAAAATCGCCGGTGAGCACTTCTTTCTCCATTGAACCGGTCGGCACAAGGAACGACGCAATAACGAAATTATTGAGCAGCAAAAAACCGCCGAACACAATCACAAATTCTTTCACTTGCACGATCATGTTCTCTTTCCATGTACGCGCTTTTTCGGTCTCTTTTGCTTTGGTTTGTTTTTCTTCTTTTGCCATTTAGAATCCTAATTTGTGTTTTGGTTTTACTTCTTCTGAGCCGTTGGCTGATTTCATCAATAAACGAATTGCCTCGAACACTACTTTAAACTGTCCGTCATATTTCTTTTCCATTGAATCTAATTTTCGTTCCAACTCTTTGTGCGAAGAAAGCCATAGGCGCAATTTTACAAACGAGCGCATGATTTCAACATTCACTTCTATCGCACGCTTGCTCTTCAAAATTCCCGAAAGCATGGCTACACCTTGCTCCGTGAAAGCATACGGTAAAAATTTTGAATGTTCCCCTCTCTTTAAGGTGCCAAATTGGCTCCTTAAAGAATCATATTCTATTTTTGACAATTGAAACATAAAATCAATCGG
>JANONI010000248.1:0-3492 GCA_031420755.1 Bacteroidota bacterium
GTCCCGATTGGTGGGACCTTGGTTGGAAAGAAGGATCTCGAACATATATCACCGCGTTAAGCATCCGCGCAATTGAAGATTATTTGTTCATCGCATCAATGATCGATCAAAACAATTCCTTACTGTTGGAATTAGAAAAGAATGCTATTGCAATGCGTTCTGCGCTTGTTTCAAAATTATGGGATGACTCACTGAATTATCTTATCAACTATAATGGAGCGGAAAAAGATAAACACAAGTATATGGGTTCGCTTCTTGCTCCGGCGTATCATCTGCTTGATAAGGAACGATCACAAAAAATGATTGAGACTGTAAAGAAAAACTTGTTGGCACCGGATGTCGGGATCCGCGCCGTGATGCCTGCTGATTTCCATAAAGATTCGGTCATCAAGTATTTCAACATTGCAGGAAATGAGGCGGGAGCTGAATACACATACATTAACGGCGGAGTGTGGCCTCACAACAATGCGTGGTATGCGTTAGCGTTGAATTCCGTTGGGAAAAGTGATGAAGCGTTGGCATTTGTGAAACGGACGATGACGATAGACGGCGTTGCAAATAGTCCGAACGGAATTCCGGCGATGTACGAATACCGATATTCAAATGAATCTTCTCCGCGTTACGGTGAGATCGACAAACCGTCATTTCTTTGGGCTGGCGGATTTTATCTCTACACGATGTACACGCTTGCGGGGATGAATGATAATGTATGGAATCTTTCCGTGTCTGAGAGCTATGCACGTTTCGATTCGACTGTTCGCTTCAGTTATACATTCGGCACGGTGAAAGATGTTAGCATAAAAGGAAATGGGAATCGGCTGGAATTATTTTTGGTTGATGGAAAAAAAATTCCTTCTCTTATACTACCGTTGGAACAACGAGCATCTCGAAACCTTTCGATAACGTTTGGTAATATTTCAGAGCCGTATCTCAACAAAGCAAATGCTGTCGTCCATTCAGTCAATTATTCTTCAGAAAAAAAACAACTCGAATGCACAATCTCATCTTTTCTTGGACATATGACAACGCTTAATATCGTAGGTAAAAATAAACCGCGGCATGTTTTTCTGAATGGAAAAACGTCAAAAAATATTGTAACGGTAAAAAATTCAGACACGTCCGTTGATATCACAATATCTTTTGTCGCTGGGAAATCAACTGATAATATATTAGTGAAATGGTAAAAATATGAAAACATCATTATTAAAAAAATCGAACTATTTCGTGGGTGCAGTGGCAACGATCTTCTCTCTGGGTGTAATCGCATCGGCGCAGCAATCACTTGTGAATTTTTCTCACATCGAGCATTTGTCTGAGCGAATCTATCTGAATGGCGATTCGGTGAACATTATCCGTATCTATGCAGATTATCCATCCTACAATTGGGTCGATGCAAAAGAATCGGGACCGGAAGGAATTGCGTGCGTGGATGATGCTGCTCGTATCGCAGTAGCATATCTCCGTCATTACGAATTGACAAAAAGCAATAGCAGTAAAACAAAAGCAAAAGAATTTCTGAAATTTGTTCTTAAACTTCAAGCGGTTGACGGACAATTCTACAATTTTATTTATGCGGATCATTCGATCAATCGGGACGGAAAGACAAGTTTTAAATCATTTGGTTGGTGGGCGGCGCGCGGTGTTTGGAGTTACGGTTTGGGCTACAGGATATTTGAAAAAGAAGATCCGCAATTTGCCGCAATACTTCGCGCGGGAATTGAAAAGACATTCATTCACCTTGATACGCTGCTGCATCACTATGGAAAGAAGAGAGAAATTTCCGGTTACACGATCCCGCAGTGGTTATTGTATGAATCGGGTTCCGATGCAACGACAGAACTTGTTCTTGGGTTGACGGAATATTACAAAGCAACGACCGATAAAAAAGTGAAATCATACATCGAAAAATTGTGCGATGGAATAATGCTGATGCAAAACGGCGATGTTCGAACATATCCGTTCGGACTTCATCGCTCGTGGGAAACAATGTGGCACGCGTGGGGAAACGGTCAAACACAAGCATTGGCAGAAGCGGGAAAAGTGCTGAAGAACAAAAAAATGATCGCTTCGGCACAACGCGAAGCAGATGGTTTTTACAGCAGATTGTTGATACAGGGATTCAAACGTGAATTTGATGTCGCCGATTCATCAAAGAAACGGGAGTTTGAACAAATTGCATACGATATCAGACCGATCACTGTCGGATTGATCCGGTTATATGAAGCAACCAATGACAAAAAATATTTAACAATGGCGGAGCTTGCAGGTTCGTGGTTCTTCGGAAATAATGCAGTGAATGTTCAAATGTATGATCCTGTCACCGGAAGATGCTTCGACGGTATCCACAGTTATTCCGAGTACAATAAAAACTCAGGTGCAGAATCGACAATTGAAGCATTATACACGATTATTGAACTTGAACAGTACGACAAAACTGGAGAATTCACCAAATATAAACGAGTAAGGAACGGTGAAACCGAAAAATTCCTTTTCGGACTATTCTCACACGGCAGTGGCGACATCGGATTAGTTCTTGATAAAGAACGCGGCAAAGTTTCTGTGTTACAAGGAAAAGTACTATCAGAATTTGTGAAGAAGAATGTGAAGTGAGATTGAGCCGCTCCATATTATTTAAAACCATCGAAAAAGTTTGGTTTTCTGTCATTCCGAGCGACCTGCCCGCTCAACGAGTCGAGTCTTCGACCAGCGTTCAGGCGGGAGTGAGGAATCTGCTAGTGGCGTTGGGAAAAAATAAAAAAACAACAACGCACAAGCGCAGACCAGATTCTTCACTTCGTCCCGATAAACAGCATCGGGACTTCGTTCAGAATGACATCGATTTTATATCTTTGAGAGTATTTCTATTTCTACTATTTACTGCTTTACGTTTCTCAGAAATGTTTGCACAACAAATAACAATTCCACGAATAGAACAAATGCCGAATCTTCCGCAGCCGTACATAATGCGCGAATGGAAATCGGTTGCGAAAGGATATGATTCGCTTGTCTTCAATTACAATGCAAGCGGTCAGTATCTGCCGTTGAGTTCACTGTATTCGAATACGGTGAATTATCCAGCATCGAAAAGTTTTCGATTGAGATCATATGTTGGCTCACCGGGCTTAGGAGGAGAAGGAATCAATTGTCTTCCTGCCGTTATCGGCGCAGAACTTGTCGGGATTGATAAACGAAATCAAAATGGAAATGATTGGGTGGCGATGTGTAAAGAATGGTTCAATACACTTCCTGCAGAAAATGTCTATTTAAATACGCCGCGAGCATCAAGCGGCATCGATTGGTGGTACGAAACAATGCCGAATGTTTTTTTCTATCAACTATACGATCTGCATCCGGAAATTCCTGAATTCAAATTACAATTCACCATTGTTGCCGATCGCTGGTTGAAGGCAACGAAAGTGATGGGCGGAAGCACGACTCCGTGGCATCTTCCCAATATGGATCATCGTGCATGGAAACTTTCCACAATGACTC
>JANONI010000249.1:0-1699 GCA_031420755.1 Bacteroidota bacterium
CCAGTTCGATCAAGGATTTTATTGTGGGATCGTTGTATTTCAAACACTATTTCCGGTTGACGGATGTCGATACACAAGAAAAGATCGGCACACACAACATGAAGACACTCTATGAAGAAGTTCATGGAAAGCCGTTTACCGATGATCTCCTCGCAACCTCGTTCGATCAACATGTGACGAAGTTTAAAAAAGTATCACTGGAAGAATTGCAGAAAAAAGAAAAACGGTACCCTCCCGAATATTTCGAAGAAATCGTAAAATTGAAAGCAAACCAAACGACCGATATTTCTGTTTCATTCCGGTTTCAATTATTAAACAATACAATTCATCCATTGTTCAAGCTAATGCAGCATTTTGAAATTGACCCGGTTGCTCGGCGCCTGACTATTAGAGTGTTGTATCCGGAAGAAGTAATTATTTCATTGCAAACCTCTTTTCAACAGATTCGATTGGTGGAACAAACGTACGAAGCATTACAGATACTGATCTCCGAGGATTGGTTTGCGTTGTATGTTCCATATTTTCGTGAGGTTACGGTAACATGCAATCAGAAAGAGATTACCGAAATGATGACGGAATCTATACGTCCCCTCATGTCGATGAGTATTCCGTATCGTGATTTAAAGCTCGGCGCTGACCGTATCACCACCGGATCAGCTATCAAGAAAATTGCTCAGATTCAATTCTTCTAACCGTACCAATGGGTGATCATATGCATACTTCCATCGAACTTTTCAATTCCGAAATGGAACACATGTCCAAACAATTTCCGAATGCTCAGACCCCGCCGAATTGCTATCGGTGGATGAATATAACAGAGCTGGAATATGAATCGCGAACGATGCTGAAAATATCCTTGATCGTTACGGAAGAAATGCTCAACCCTATGCGCGTGATGCAAGGGGGCTTCGTAACGGCTGCGTTTGATAATGCTTTTGGACCTCTCAGCTATGTTGCGGCACGATTTCCCTGTTCAACATTGGATATGCATACACAATATATCCGCCCCATTCCTGTGGGTGAAGTTGTGACAATTACGGCTCGAGTGATTTCTCGCAGCCCTGTTTCAATGCAAATGTCAGGTGATGCTCACAATAGCAAAGGGAAGCTAATAGCGACGTGCAGTTCTACAATGATCGTGATGAAGTAAAATTTCTTTTGTTCCTCTCTCATTTTCTCTATATTCTCACATCGTAAATTTATTATCGGCAGGCATATGTCAAAACCATTTGTTCCGTATATCTCACCGAATGATTCTCCGTTGGAAATGTCCTTACGCGGAATCGTCCTGGGCGCAATTCTCGGCATCGTCATTCCGGCGACCTGCCCGTCATGCGTTCAGGCGGGAAGCCGGAATCCACAAGATGGATGCCAGCGTACGCTGGCATGACAAATACTCCGCAGTTTGCTGCGGAGATATTTATTGAAGGAGAAAATCTTGAAGTGCTGAAGGTTCTGCAAAAGTCGTATTACGGCAAGATAAAGTGCATTATTATTGATCCGCCGTACAATACCGGAAGCGACAGTTTTATTTATCCCGATAAGTTCAGCGAGAAGAAAGAAGATTATTTAAACCATGTTTGGCGGCGGCGTATGAACATCTGCTGCATGAAACAAGGGAAGCGTTTCTGCAAAATGTATTTGAGGGATGTTATTTATATAAATAAAATGACGGGAAAAGCAAGCCATTTCCGGCAAG
>JANONI010000250.1:0-6315 GCA_031420755.1 Bacteroidota bacterium
GACCGTCTTTGTGGCGGACGTTCCAGCGCGCTCTTTGCATCCGCCCTCTTTTCGGTCGAAGACTTGACTCGTTGAGCAGGAAAATATTTTTTCTATCTGCGCTATCATCTGTGACATCTGCAAAATCATTTTTACTTCAACATAAAGTTAAACGTAATATTGCAGGTTTGCTCGATCTGCGGCTGAGCATTGAGGAGTGGTTCAAACTTCCATAATTTCACTTTACTGATCGCGGCATTTTCCAAACGCGTGTTCCCTTTTTGTGCGGGCGAAGCGAAGCGGACTGTTCCATCCGGCTGCACAGTAACTTTTAATTTTATTTGCGCACCAACATTCACTCCGGCAGGATAACTCGGCACATCGCCGGATAATAATTTTCTGTTTCCGCCTCCTGCCCATTGCATGGCAAAAGCAACATTTTTTCCCAAGCCGCCCGCATCAGTTCCTGCGCCGAACGGCGTTGCCACTTGCATAGTGGAACTGCTGGTGGATTTTCCCGCAACATTCTCGCGCGAACCAAGTCCGCTGGAAACGATATTCGTGCGCCGTTCTTCAGCAGAAATTTTTCCGCTTCGTCCCGTGTTGGATGGAACATCCGCGCTGATATTTTTTTTATTTTGTTTTACGGAGATCACTTCATCCGGCAGATCTAAAAATCTGCGCGATGGAAGCGTGACTGAATTGTCGGTCTGGTCGGCTTTTTGCACTTCTTCTTTTGCAGCAGTTTGTTCCGAAGGAATTTCCGGGATCGGCGCAACAAGCGAAGTAATATCTCCCCAGGTCATTTCCACAAATTGCGGTTCGGGAATGTATTGGCGGAATGTTGAAAAGAAAAGCAGAACAGCAATGACGATGTGAAAAAAAATCGACGCGAGCCAGCCCGTTTGTAATTCTGGTTGTGTGCGAAGCATAACTCTATCAACCATTCAATAGTGAGATGAGCAATCCGATTGCTTTTATTCAAAAAAAGTAACTACTCGGCGAGTGTTTAATATGAACTAAATGTTGAAAGTTATACGATGAGTTACTTTTTTGTTCCGCTTTATAAATCCCGCCGTGTGCGGAATCCTGAAAAGCGGGAAATTACCAGCATTTACAAATTTCTGTTACAAATTATACAAACTCATCGTATAACGTTTGCAGGCATTACGCCGTGCCGTTTGGCGCTGCTAAATGACAAATTCTTCTCGTGCCAAACGGCATGGAGCGACCACAATAATTCTATTTCAAAAAAAGGGAGCATCGTAATGCCTGCTGTTAGTTGCAGTTGCCCTTCTATCTGAGCAAAACAAGTTTCTTGGTTTCGGTAAATAAGCCAGCTTGAAGGCGGTAGAAATAGACTCCGCTTGGCAAGCCCGCTGCGGTCCATTGCTGTGAATATAATCCAGCAGGAAACTCCTCCGAGATGAGACCGGCTACTTCTTTTCCCAAAGCATCAAATACTTTCAGCGATACAAACGATTGAGATGGAAGACTAAAGGAAATAGTCGTCGCTGGATTAAACGGGTACGGATAGTTCTGGTTAAGACTGAAATGCGTCGGCAAGTCTGTAGTTATGTTCTGAATATCCGTAACAGAATAAGATTTTGAAGCATACATCGTATTCCCATAACAGCCGAGATTTATCCTGTTTCCGTTCGGAGCCGGCTCATTATTATAGACGGAAGTCGGATCTCCTGCATCAATTGCAGGGCTGTGAACACTGTCATTCACAAAATTTTTACTGGCGGGATTGTATCTGCCGCCTTTGGATTTCAGATGAAAATCGCCATTAGCTGTATCTGCAAACAATGGGTCAGCCATAAAATTTCCAATACCTGTTATTCCTTCACCGCTCAATGTATAAGTAACAGCCAAGGCGCTTCCAGAACCGCTATTAACAAAAAAATCATCTCCATTTCCCGCCATAATGCAGTTTTTTATCGTGCAAAAAGATTTGAAATCCACAAATATTGCATTCCCGCCCATAACATCGGGGGAATAATTATTCGATACAGTGCTGTTGGTTATATAAACATAAGAGGAACCCGGTGCCCCATCATCCAAAGCCACCCCTGCTCCATTTAATGAAGTGCTGTTGCGGTAAATCAATTCATTATCCATATAAGCGATTCCGCCTTCGTCAACAAATACCGCTCCTCCGTAAGAGGGGCAGTAATTGTCTTTGATTACATTGAACGACATATAGGCAGTTCCCAAAATCAGAACTCCTCCTCCCCAGCCATAAGTGTTTTGCAGGCGGTTGCCCGAAATGATATTGCGGGTGATGGTTGCAAAACCTCCTAAATAAATCCCCCCGCCATGGTCGTCATAGCACGTATTGTTTTCAATGATGTTACCTTGTATCAATAAAGTATCCCCCGGTCTGTTACCGGAAATGCCCGCTCCCCTTCCCCCGTGATTATTGCGGATAATGTTGTTCAAAAGCCGGTGCTTGTTTCCGTTGACCAAAATTCCTCCGCCAAGAGTAGTTACCCCGGGCTGCCCGTTGTTTTCAATAATATTATTTGAGATGGTTACATTACCAACATGGGGCCAGGAAACAGCTACATCAAAGACAATTCCCTTCTTGCTGTTTTTTACTGTGAAATTATCAACCACAAAATTGAAAGGATTAAAAGTGAAGCGGGTCAGGTTCACGCCAATGGTATCCGTTCCCCCGCTAATCACCGTCATTGTTGCATCGAAAGTGCGGATTGAAAAATTTCCGCCTGAACCGGAAGAATAGGAAGCGGAAGTTCCCCCTGTGTAACCGCCTAAAATCACGAGGGATTTTCCCATATTGTTAATCCAATTGTAATTTCCTGCTGCAACTTTTATGGTATCAAAGTCGGCAGCGTTGGTAATTGCCATTTGAATATTGTTATACGGATTTTGGCTGCTTCCATTTTTAGCGGAAGAATTGTCGTCATCAACGCATATTACCGCGGTCTGCACCAATTGGGCAAGCAATGGATTCATGTTGGTCGATACTAGAAAGACCAACAAGAGAAATTGGAAAATTGTTTTCATAGGTATTTCTTCTTTCGTTAAATTGTGAAGAGCAATTGCAACTAACAGAGTAGTTACGACACGCCGAAGGAGTTCTTTGGACAAGCCCGCCTTTGGCGCATAATGTGAAATAGTCAACGAAATGATCCCTTCGGGATTTGACCAATCATAATTATACTTTCGATATTTTCTGTTCTATTAATCCGGATAATAATTTCTTGCTTTTAATTGTCCATTATCAATTTTCAATTGTTCTTTTTGAATTGTTCTTTGTTCTTTGTTTTTTGTGAATTATCCATTGTCAATTATCAATTATTCATTGCTCTTAGTGAATCGCTGCTTGCCAAATATCCGATTCAGATTCCACTTTGATGTAATAGAATGTCCGTTGATCCGTTGACAATGAATACAATTGATCGCTATTCACATTCAACGAAGCATCAAGTTCTTTTATACCATTGGTCTTTCTATTCAATAACAAAATTCTCCCTTTATGAAAGAACATAACTTTATTTGTTCCGTCAATCCAAATGGGAGAAGTTCCATAGTCAATCACTTTTTTAAATTCATTCTCATTCAACGAATAGGTAAATATTCCATCGGAAGAACCGTCTGAAAATGTTCTTGTTCCAATAAGAAACTGATTATCCGATGCAACGTCGCTGATAAAAAGACGATTATCTGTTCCGGAAATAAGCGGCAATGTTTTTATGAATCGTTGTTCGATCGGTTTTGAAAGATCGAACAGTAACGATGTTTTTTGGTTTCCTGCTATAATGGTACGCCCGTCAGGAAAGAGACGCGGACCGTTAACGCTTTCGACACTCTTGGTCATCTGTTCAAGTCCGCTTCCATCCAAATTTATTTTCCATAATTCATATTTTCCGCTTCGGTCAGAATACGAATACAACAAGGTTCCATCGTTCGACCATATCACTCCGCGATCTTTTGGTTTATCGTTCGTTAAGCGACGGATATTTGTCCCGTCACTGTTCATCACGTAAATATCTTCCTGTACGCCGGAACTTGTCGTAGCAATCAATTTCCCGTCGGGAGAAATATCCAACCAATTATATGTTTTCGACCCGGTCGTTATCTGAATTGACGGCTTAATGAATCTATCGTTCGCCGGATCAAATCCTATTTTAAAAATATTTGCGCGCTTCTCTAATGAAGAATAGATCACTTTTTTCCCGTCGTGGGAAAGCGTCAGCCATGAACAATTTGATGCAGGAACAGTTACTTGTTCCAATTCACTTTTTACATTGCCGGTTTGTTCATCAATTGCAAAACGATATACATTCATACTGCCGCTTCTATCGCTTAAAAAATAAATATGATTTCCGTCCGGCGACCATATCGGATTCCAATCAATGGATGCGTCGTTGGTGAGCCGAACTTTATTCTTCCCCTCGCTGTCAATCGTCCATAAATCTCTCCATCCGGATCCTGCCGGATTTCCCCAATAGACAATTCTATTTCCATGCGGAGACCACTGCGGTTGAACAGCATCTCCAGAATCAATCAATGTCGTTGTGCCATTCTCTACGGAAACAATCCATAACCGGCTTACCGTGCTTCTGGCGTATGGAATTTCTATTCCTTCCGTTGCATAAACAATCTTCTTTCCGTCGGGCGACCTTGATGGATTGTTGCCGTTTCGCGTCAATCTCCGCACCGATTCGCCGGTTGATCCCATAAGATAAATTCCGCCGCCGTCTCTATCCGAACAAAATGCGATCTGATCCCCGTTCGGCGAGAACGCAGGAAATCTATTTTTTGATCGTGAATCTTTTGTAAGATTGATCGGATTGCCTCCTGCAATTCTTTGTAAATAAATATTTTCTTCTTCTCCTTCTATTTTTGCGAAGACAACAAAATTTCCATCAGGCGAATAATCCGGCTGAAGTTCTTCTCCCGGCATATCGGTTATTTGAGAAACTGTCATACGGAAAGGAGCGTTTGACGATTTGTTGAAGAAGATAAGTCCAAGAATCGCGATAAAAAAAACACCGATAACAATTTGAAGAACAACGGGAGAATTCCAGATCGCTTTTTTCGAGGGAGGTAACGTTCCATGAATTTCAGAAGACGATGATATTGGTTGTTGCTGTGAAGAATCACCTAATAACGATCGTACCGAAGTAATTTTCGATGTCTGCTTTTTCAATCGCCGAATATCAACCACCATATCAATAGCAGTCTGATACCGTTCATCCGGATTTTTTTCCAGCGCTTTTGAAAAAATATTCATGAGTTCTTGAGACGCATCGGGAAGAAATTTTGCGATCGATTCCGCCGGCTCATTCACTATGGAATAAACCATCGCCGCTTGATGTTCGCCGCGAAACGGCATTCGTCCGGTCAGCATTTCATAAAAGAGAACACCAAATGCAAAAATATCCGAGCGCGAATCAACTTCTCCTCCTTGTATCTGTTCCGGCGACATATACGCAAGCGTACCGACAGTGCTGGATGTTCGAGTTAACTTCAACGAACCTTTCAACTTCGCTAAACCAAAATCCATTACTTTAATTTTGTTCTTCGGCGTTACCATCACATTATCCGCTTTAATATCGCGATGAACAATATTTTTTGAATGTGCTTCGTGCAGTGCTTCACCGATCTGAATTGCATATTGCGATGCTGTTTCAAGCGAAAGCGTTCCTTGGGTAAGTTTTTCTCGCAGCGTCATCCCTTCCATGTATTCCATCACAATGAACTGACGCTTTTCACCGGACGATTCATCGTTCTCAATGGAATAGATCGTGCAGACATTCGGATGATTCAACACAGCAGCAGTTTGCGCTTCACGGAGAAACCGATCATTGTCCTGCTGCGTAAGCGTATTTTGTGGAGGAAGAAATTTCAGCGCGACAATGCGATTGAGATTTGTATCTTCGGCTTTATAGACTACGCCCATTCCGCCCTCGCCCAATTTTTCAAAAATCTTATAGTGAGATATTATCTGTCCAATCATTTTATATTCCTTCCGCTCCCGCTAAACAGCAGCGGCCTGCCCGCCAATTTAATATTTATATGGCAGGCGGGGATTCTGAAATTCTCTACCACTCGTTGAAAATCACTCGTGGAAGAATTTCGAACTTCGCCGACTTGCCCGCCGTTTATTTGGCGGGGTTTGTCAAGAATTTTATCCGCCAGAGGCGGATGCGCCTTTGGCGCATAGTGAGATATTACTTCACCAATCATAATGTAATCCTTTTTATTGTCCCGCTAAAAAACGGCGGCCTGCCCGCTAACATAAATTTTATACAGCAGGCGGGGATTCGCAAAATCACTTCCACTCGTTGGAAAACACTCGTG
>JANONI010000251.1:0-2323 GCA_031420755.1 Bacteroidota bacterium
AGGCAAGTTCGGGAACCACTCCGCCATATTGTTCGTGAACGATCTGAGATGAAATGATATTGGAAAGAAGTTTTTCATTGCGAATGATCGCAACGGAAGTTTCATCGCACGATGTTTCTAATCCGAGTATTGTTGTTGAAAGCATAGTAAGAATATAAGAAAAGTCACCTGAAATTCAATTTACCATTTATGCCACAGAGGTTACAGAGGTTTTTAAAATAAAAAACCCTGCGAAGATTAAATAATTCCGTTCTAAACGGAAACCTTCTCAGGGTTTACAAATTGATTGAGACATCTGAAAAACTAATTGTCTTTTGTCATTTCGATCCGCCGCAGGCGGAGAGAAATCTCACACTAGAATTTATCTATAAAAGCGAGATTCCTCGGTCTACGACTCGTAGAGAATGACAGTGATGTTGGATTTTTTCAGATGTCTCTGATTGTTATTTCAATGTTGCAATTCGAATGCTTCCACCCGACGTGCTGGCACGAATAATATTTCCGCCGCCATTCAGTTTTCCATACAACTCACTGTCGCGAACTTTTCCACGCACCACTACCGGAAGATCACAATCAACCGATCCACCTGTTGTTTTAGCATCAATATCGGCACCAACACCTTCTTTAACGAAAATATCGATGTCGCCGCCGGATGTTTCCGCGTTGATTCCTTTATTATCTCCATTCACTTTAATCGTAACATTGCCGCCGGATGTACCGGCGTTCACTCTTCCATCAACAAAATTCACTTCCACGTCTCCGCCGGAAGTATTACCGTTAACATCACCTTTAATGTTTTCACAAAGAACATTCCCTCCCGATGTTTCAGCTTCAACATTTCCAATAATGTTACGCACGTTCACATTGCCACCGGAAGTTGAGGCAATTGTCTCTCCTTCAATTTGTTCTACGTCAATATTCCCTCCGCTGGTATTATACTCCGCTTTCCCAATAAGGTTCTTTGATTCAATATCGCCGCCAGATGTTTTTACGGTAGTATTGAATTTTTTCGGAACGTTAATTGTGTACTGCGCATCAAGATTTCCAACATGCCATTTGAAAAAACTGCGGTCTTTTACTTTGCCAGTAACATAGATTGTGTTTCCTTCTTGTTTGAATTCCACACTGTATTTTTTTGCGCGGCTGTCGCTTCCATCAACTTCTACAACAACACTCACCTCGCTCTTTTCCCAAGAATTGATCTTTACTGTACCGGCATCAGCATCAACAATAATCTCACCACCATCCTTTACCGGAAATTGTTTTTCGTATCGGCGAGTATGTTGGTCATCCGAAAATAAATCTTCAACATTCGTTGAATTGTTTTCAGTATTTGAATTTCCGCGGGAGTGTGAGTATGCAATAAGCCCTGTAATAAAAACAGTTGTGACAAGAAAGAAGAGAGAGAGTTTAAGCAGTGATGATGATTTCATAGTTCATTCCTTCCAAAATGTTTCTTCTAAACGTTTCCAAAGGACAAAAGTTGCGAAGTTTCTTATTCATTTAGACTTACGTGCAAAGGGAAAGGTTCCTTCGTATTTCAGTGTAAATATACTGCACACACAAATTCAAAGACAAAAGTTGTCTTATCAAAATTAAAAAATACGAAATTGCATTTCCATTCATTAAGGCATACCTTTGCAGGTTGGTTAGTGCAAAACGGTGAACAGATTGCAGATTTCATTGAATTGAAGGGAAACAATCCCTTTGTTATTGGTATTGCTTCATATCAGTTTAAATAATATACTATAGGCGATATATCGGTATTAATCATTTATTCTAACATATAGTTTCTCTTATGTCATTTTCGCCAACATATCCTTTCCAACTGCCGGAACTGCCTCCAAACGTTACGTTTACCGACGAAAAAATAATCGCCTTATTGTTAAAGGCGCGCACCGAGTTAGGTGAATTGAAGGGGTATACTTATTCAATTCCTAATCCGATGTTATTATTATCTCCGGCAATATTAAAGGAAGCTATTGCGGAACTTGTCAATGCAAATGAAAACAAAGATATTAAAGTAAATGAACAAGAAGTATCAACGGTGAAAATTGACCAAGACTATGATATTGACAAATTTATTAAATCTTGTGAAAAGAGAAAACTTGTTAAAAAGAAATCAATTCCAGCAAACATATTATACGAAATAGGAAAAGAAATTTATCCTGATGAAATGCCAAAATCGCAAAGTGCATTTAAAGATGGAAACAAATTCTATCATAAATTAAGAACAAATGCTTCATTAACAGGATATAAAAAAACGAGGGGAACTTAAAAAACATAAATTTCTTGTAAGATTTTTAAGGGGACATTGCTAAGC
>JANONI010000252.1:0-5380 GCA_031420755.1 Bacteroidota bacterium
CCGTTCGGACACTCGGCGTAATAATCGTTGATTGTTCGCATAACAAAAATCCGCCCGGTTTCACTTTCGAATCAAATTTATCAAGCGACGGCTGATTGAGAATAATTGCAGAATCAAATGTTGTAACAATCGGCGAACTTACTTTTTTTGATGAAACAGTTACCATACAATTCGCCGTTCCTCCCCGCATCTCCGGTCCGTACGCCGGCATCCAGCTCACTTCTTTCCCTTCTTTCATTGCAGAATAGGAGATGATCTGTCCCATGGAAAGTACGCCTTGACCGCCAAATCCTGCAATAATTATTTCTTGTGCGTGTATCATACAATGCTCCTTTAAATCCGCTGTCGTTTCAAAAAAAAAATTCTTCGTTGGTACAAATTGAAAATTGCTTCGGGAAAATAACTCCTCTGTGATCTCTGTGGCTAAGAAGATAAACTTTTCTTTATTTCATTGATGCGGGAAGTTTGATATCTCCGGGTGGAAAATACGAAAACATATTTTTTTCCATCCACTCATTCGATTCCAGCGGTGCCATCTTCCAGCCCGACGGGCAATTGGTAACGACCTCAATGAAACAGGTTCCTTTTTTTTCTTTTTGGATTTCAAATGATGCCTTGAATGCTTTTTTCAATTTGCGTACCGCAGTCGGAGTATGAACAGAATGCCGCGCCACATAATATGCGCCGGGCAATTGTGCAATCATCTCGGTAATCTTCAGCGGATGACCGGTGGTGTGTTCATCTCTTCCGTACGGACTTGTTGATGTTACCATTCCGCACAACGATGTCGGTGCCATTTGTCCGCCGGTCATTCCGTAAATTCCGTTGTTCACAAACACCATTAAAATATTTTCGCCGCGATTGACCGTGTGAATTGTTTCCCCCGTTCCGATCGCCGCAAGATCGCCGTCTCCTTGATACGAAAACACAAATTTATCAGGAAGAACTCTTCGCACACCGGTTGCAACCGCGCTTGCTCTTCCGTGCGCCGCTTCCTGCATATCAATATTCATGTAATTGTAAGCAAAGACCGAACAGCCTACCGGAGCAACGCCGATAGTCTGTTCTGCAATTCCCATTTCATCAATCACTTCCATCAACACGCGATGCACCACGCCGTGACCGCAGCCGGGACAATAGTGTGTAGGATTTTCCGTAAGTGTTTTCGGTTTTTCGTAAACTATTTCCATCGTTCCATTTACTGTGGTGTTCATAAGTACCCCGCTGATTGACTCATCGTTCGTTGTTTTTCTGTCAATGCTTCAATCTCCAATAATATCTCTTCGGGTGTCGGAATCATTCCGCCCATTCTTCCTTTAAAATGGACAGGTGATTTTCCGTTCACCGCTAAGCGCACATCTTCCACCATTTGTCCGGCGTTCATCTCAACCGTCAGGAATATTCTCATCGAATCTGCAAATGATGCAATAATCTCATACGGAAAGGGATAGAGTGTGATCGGACGAATGACACCTACACTAATTCCTTTTGCGCGGGCAATATCCATTGCTTTACTGCAAATTCTGGCGGTAAGACCGAATGCAACCAAAATAATATCTGCGTCACTTGTATTGATCAATTCGCAGCGCACTTCTTGTTTCAACTTTCGATATTTATCTTGAAGATGAAGATTGACCAATTCCATCTTGTCCGGTTCGATATGAAGCGTTGAGATATAATTCCGTTCGCGCGATGCCGGTTTGCCGGTTGTTGCCCATTCAACTTCTTTTTTTGGCAGCGAACCATATTTCGGCAGATAAACTTTTTCCATCATTTGTCCGAGCGCGCCGTCAGACAAGATCATTGCGGGCATTCTGTATTCTTCCGCAAGACGAAATCCATCAAACACAAAGTCCGCCATTTCTTGTACCGATGATGGAGCAAGAACAATCAGATGATAATCACCATGTCCTCCGCCTTTGGTTGCCTGAAAATAATCTCCCTGCGCTGGTTGTATCGTTCCCAAACCGGGACCGCCGCGCTGAACATTGGCGATCAAACATGGAAGTTCTGCAGCAGCGATGTACGAAATTCCTTCCTGCATTAAACTAATGCCGGGGCTTGATGATGTTGTCATTGTGCGAACACCGGCACCTGCTGCGCCGTACACCATATTAATTGATGCAATTTCGCTTTCGGCTTGCAGAACAACAACATCTTTGTGATTCGGAGCTTGTTCGGTTAGATATTCTAAAATTTCTGATTGCGGTGTTATCGGATATCCAAAGTACGCTTTCAGTCCGGCACGAAGCGATGCTTCTGCGAGTGCTTCGTTTCCTTTCATCAACTTTGGATTCTCGTCGTGCTGAATTGCTGACATAAATTCTCCCTAATTTTTTTTTATGCTGCCTGCGTTGCAACTGCCGGCTGCACTGATTGTGATTGTCGCTTTGCGGATTTTATTTCACGATAGACTGTGATTGCAGAATCCGGACAAACAAGAGCACAGTTGACACATCCTGTGCAATTATTTCGAAGCAGCGTTGCATACCGATAACCTTGGCGGTTAATCGAAGAAGAGAGACCTAAGCTTTCTTGCGGACATGATGCGATACAAAGTTCGCATCCTTTACAAATTTCTGCGGCGATGATAACCGTTCCGGAAATCATACATTCCTCCATTTATAATATATTGAGCAGATAACCTTCAACAATGGTGCCACAGAGGTTTTTAAGGTTTACAGTGAAAAAGAAGAACTTTAGATATCCAAATTTTGCAAAAGCAAGAAGTAAAAATCTGAATTCTTATTAAATGAAAAATGAGGGAATTTGGAAGAAAAACGAAGGGTCGGCGTGTTTACTAAGCGATGAAAAAATGAACACTATCCTCTATAAAATGACGGTTTTTGCAAATTTTAAAAGAGTAAAAAGTCTTGTTTGGATTTTTGATGAATTTTGCTTCGGTTTGGCAATTTAGAACCCCTCATCATTACACCGCATCTTACCTATATCGTAATATCACTTTTATTCTCTTAACGAGGCACAACAATGAAACAGCTTTTTTCTCTTTTTCTATTTCTCATTCCAATCATCGTTTTTTCACAATACAACAATGGCTCAATCTCCGGCGAAGTGCGCGATGCGGTTACAAAACAACCGCTGCCGGGTACGAATGTTGTTATTTCCGGGACATCGTTCGGTGCCGCCAGCGATGACAAAGGTTATTATGTCATCAAAAATGTTGCACCTGGAAAATACAGCGTGAAAGCATCAATCATTGGTTATGAAAGCTCAACAAATGCTGATGTGGTAGTCAGTCCTCAGCGTAACAAAAAAATATCGTTCGAGCTGAATACTTCTGCAATAGAAATGAATGAAGTAAGTATTCAAAGCGATTATTTTGCAAGACCTGCGGAAAATGTTGTCAGCATGCGCACATTATCGCCGGAAGAGATTCGCCGTTCACCCGGCTCTGCTGAAGATATTTTTCGCGTAATGCAGTCGATGCCCGGCGTTGCAACTGCCGGCGGAAAAAGTGCACAGTTGATCGTTCGCGGCGGAAGCCCGGATGAAAATCTTACGCTGTTAGATAATATTGAAATTTATAATCCGATCCACTTTGCGCGCACCGGCGAATCGATGGGAATTATCAGCATTGTCAATCCCGCACTGCTCGAAAAAGTGGATTTTCTTACGGGAGGATTTCCTGCAAAGTACGGAGATAAAATGTCTTCCGTATTTGATATGAAATTGCAGGATGGAAATAAAGAACTCTATAACAGTGATGTGAATCTGAATATTGCCGGATTCGGCGTGATGGTTGATGGACCGCTGATTGAAAATAGTTCGATGATCTTCTCTGTGCGGCGTGGATTTTTAGACGTTCTCACTTCTCTTATGGGAAAACCTGCAGCACCGCGTTACTATGATGCCGTTGGAAAAATTACGTATGATATCGATGCAAATAATCGATTAAGCTTTGTCGGATTCTATTATATCGACCAAATAGAGCGGATTGGAACGACGAAAGAATCGTCTGCAATGAACAAATATGATTATATGGTGCGCGATGATTATGGTTCTGCCTTCGGATTGAATTGGAGATCGCTCCTTTCTGAGCGCGCGTTTTTGATGACAACATTCTCGCGCACCGGAAACGGATGGACGACAAATCAAGGAACACAGGCAAATCATACATTGCGCGGCGAAGATATTCTGGAAAATGAATTCACCGTAAAAACGGAATTGACGTATCAATTTTCACCCTCGCTCGATGTAAAGATCGGCGCAATGGGAAAGACGATTGATTCAAAAAATATTTCGTGGACACCGGAAGATACCACTCGCACCGGAACGATCGTTCCCGCAACAACAATTTCATTTCAACCTGATGTAACAAACAAAACAGCGTTCTATCTTCAATCTTCATACCGGATCATTGAACCAATTACAATTTCAACCGGATTACGATACGATCGCTTTGCACTGATCAATGCGGGAAATATCAGTCCGCGAGTTGCAATTTCGTATCGATTTTTAGAATCAACTTCACTCAACTTTGCGTGGGGAAAATATATTCAATCTCCCGCAAGTTATCAGATATCACCCGATCCGCGCAATCTTGATCTGCGCTACAGCACCGCCATTCATTTTGTTGCCGGACTTGAACATCGACTTGCGGATGATACCCGCGTTACTATTGAAGTATATCACAAAGAATTGACGAATGGTATTGTCGATCCGGATAGTTCAAATCTTCTTCTCAACACCGGAACCGGTTTTGCACGAGGAGTTGAATTGTCATTACAAAAGAAATTCACCGATGGATTTGTTGGCAGCGCATCGTATTCATATTCCGTTTCAAAACGACAAGACAACGCTGTGCTTCCCGAATATTATTTTGAGTACGACCGTCCGCACATTATCAATCTTCTTGCAGGAATGGAAATTGGCGAAGAATGGCAGATCGGAGCAAAATTCCAGTTCGCATCCGGAAATCCGTACACACCAATTGCGGGTGTCATAAAAAAAGGGAGCGTGTTCTATCTTGTAGATGGTGCCGTAAACTCTGCGCGCTATCCCGATTATCACAAGATCGATATCCGTGTTGATAAACAATTTATTCTTGCCGGATGGGCGTTAACTGTATATTTGGATTTGTGGAATGTGTATAACCAAGACAATATCATGTCCTATTCATACAAAGCGGATACGAACGGCAGCATCACTATGAATCCAAGATATGATTTTGGTATCATGCCAATCGTAGGATTAACTGCAAAGTTTTAATACAAAATTTGTAACTACTCAGCAATGAAATTTTATGGATTTTTGTATTGTCTACGACTCGTAGAGCGAATCTCTGATTCGCAGTGGCGAGACAGAGTCTCGCCATACAGTTCTTCGACAGAGACGTTATGTTTGTAAATTTCATTAGCAT
>JANONI010000253.1:0-6786 GCA_031420755.1 Bacteroidota bacterium
TTTCAACAACAATACTCGGATTAGAAACATCGTGCGATGAAACTTCCGTTGCGATCATTCGCAATGAAAAACTTCTTTCCAATATCATTTCATCTCAGATCGTTCACGAACAATATGGCGGAGTGGTTCCCGAACTTGCCTCCCGTGCGCATCAAAAATTGATCGTGCCGATTGTGAATGAAGCACTTGCGAAAGCAGAAGTGAAAAAAGAGGAACTCAGCGCGATTGCGGTGGCTGTCGGTCCAGGATTGATGGGTTCACTTCTTGTTGGAGTAAATTTTGGAAAGGCGTTCGCTTATGGTCTTGGTATTCCGTTTATTGCCGTCAATCATATGGAAGCGCATATTTATTCCAATTTTATAGAAGAGCCGACACCTCAATTTCCATTTTTGAATTTGACTGTTTCCGGCGGACATACTCAGCTTGTGTTGTTGAACGATGAATTTCAATATGAAACTATCGGCGAAACAAAAGATGATGCTGCCGGCGAAGCATTTGATAAAGTTGGTAAAATGTTGCGATTAGGATATCCGGGTGGACCGCAGATTGATAAATTTGCAAAAGATGGAAATCCGAATGCGATCAAGTTTCCGAGACCGTATGCTTCCGAAAATGATTTTAATTTCAGTTTCAGCGGAATAAAAACATCGGTTCTCTATTACCTGCGAGACAATACATTGCGCGATACAATAATTCCAGATCAACTGCGTGCTGATATTTGCGCGAGTTTCCAATCATCTGTTGTAGATGTTCTTGTTCAAAAAACAATTCGAGCCGCAAAACATTTTGGCGTAAAAGATATTGCTGTTGCCGGAGGAGTTTCGGCAAATTCTTATTTACGAAATGAGATGAAAAAAGCAGCCGACTATAATGAATTACAATTATTTATCCCAAAACTTGAGTATTGTACAGATAACGGAGCTATGATTGCAGAAGTAGGATACCGTAAGTTTCGGAGATCGATGTTTTCCCCAATTCATGTTACTGCAATTGCTAATTTAGAACTTTAACGCCGACCTGCCAAATGGCATTATGAATCGTATTTCACAAACATTTCAGCGCTATAAATCTCAAAATAAAACGGCGATCGTTCCGTATATCACTCCGGAATTTCCTATTAAAGGAACAACAATTCCATTAGTCCTCGCACTTGAACAATCGGGTGCGGGAATGATCGAAATTGGAATTCCATTTTCCGATCCGCTTGCCGACGGACCAACAATTCAACACTCATCAGAAATTGCGATTAAGAATGGTGCAACACTAAAACGAGTTCTTGAGTTAATTGCGGAAGCACGAAAACACACAAACATTCCTCTGATACTAATGGGGTACATCAATCCCGTATTGAATTATGGAGTTGAAAAATTTTTGGTGGATGCAAAGAGCGCAGGAGTAGATGGACTGATTATTCCCGATATGCCTCCTGAAGAAAGCGATGAATTTCGATCTCTTTGTTTGCAGAATGGATTGAGCAATGTATTTCTCATTGCGCCGACTTCATCCGCAGAACGCATCCGATATATTGATGAGATATCGACTGATTTTACTTATTGTGTTTCGGTTACCGGTGTTACCGGCGCAAGAAATTCGTTCGATGCAGATTTCGATGAATTTTTATTGCGCGTAAAAAAGAATACAACAAAACCATTTGTTGTTGGATTTGGAATAAAAAATAAAGAACAGATACGCCATATCGGATCAGTTGCAGATGGTGCGGTTGTCGGTTCTGCATTATTGCAAGCGATTTCCGAAAAAGAGAACATCGATGATGTTGTTTCGGCAGCGCAACATTTTTTTTCTTCATTGGTATAAGTATGGGAAAAATTGAAGATTGGCGAAATAAGATTGACGAGGTTGATAAAAAACTTGTTGAGTTATTGAACGAGCGTGCGCAGTATGCCGACGAGATCGGAAAAATTAAAGAGCAGCTTGGTTTGGAAGCATATTCACCGAAAAGAGAAAAAGAAGTTTTGGAAAATATTTTGAAACATAACAAGGGACCGCTGAACAACCTTGCCTTGCGCCGATTATTTGAACGAATCATTGATGAATCCAGAAGACTTGAACGTGAGGCAATGAGTGAACGAAAAAACAGTAAATAAAAAGTTTTTGGTATTGCTTGGCGGGGCATTCTTTAGCGCACTGCTTTTTTTTAGCGCTGTGTTTTTCTTCCCCAATTCATTTTCTCCCTCTCCTGCGTTTGTTACGGTAAGTAAAGGACAATCCTTTTCCAGTCTTGCCGACTCGCTTGAAAAAAAAGAAATTATTTTCAGCACTTTCACATTCAAAATTGCCGGACGGCTTCTCGGTTACACACAAAAAATGCGGGTTGGCAAATATAGTTTTGCCAGCGGAATCTCTAATCTTGATCTTTTAAATGATTTGGAAGGAGGACTTTCGACAGTCAGTTTAAGTGTAACGCTGCGAGAGGGAGTTCGTGCAAAAATATTTGCCCGTATTCTGAAGCGTCATATTGGAATTGACTCAGTCCGTTTTATGAAATTCTTTGCCGATACTTCGCTGATCGGGATTTATCCGAATAATGCGCCATCGCTTGAGGGATATTTGATGCCGAATACATATAATTTTTTTTGGCAGGATGATGAACGAGAAATTATACAGCGTATGATTACGGAATTTAGAGAATTTTTTGTTGATTCGCTTCAACAGCGAATGAGACAATTAGGATATACGCTGAACGATGTTATGACAATGGCATCCATTATAGAAGGTGAAGCAGTGTATGATGACGAACGCACAATCATCGCCGGAGTTTATTATAATAGATTAAAGCGTAGAATGAGATTACAAGCAGATCCTACGGTACTGTATGCCGTATCCGATGTTCCAAGACGATTGACAAGAACCGATCTGAAATTTGAATCAGACTATAATACATATCTAAACTATGGCTTGCCGCCCGGACCAATCAACAATCCGGGAAAACAATCAATCATTGCTGCATTGTATCCCGCAAAACATAATTTTATTTATTTTGTTGCGGATAATAATGGCAGACATCGTTTTGCAAAAAATTATGAAGAACATCAAAAAAATGTCCGTTTGTATCGAAAAGCGAGAGCGTTAGCTAAAAATGGCGGATAAAATTCATTTGTTGCAACTCCTTTTCGCATTTGCTATATTTGTGATGTAATTTTATACCCAACAAAATAGAAAGTATTACAATGAAACCCGATATTCACCCAGAATACAGAAAAGCGGCTGTTGTTTGCGTTTGCGGCAACAAATTTGAGACCCGCTCGGCGATCGGAAATATTCACGTCGAAATCTGCTCTGCGTGTCATCCGTACTATACCGGAAAGCATAAACTGCTTGACTCTGCCGGTCGTGTTGAGAGATTCAACAAGAAGTATGCGAAAAAGACCGCGGCGCCAACAGCATAATATTTTTATGATGTTGAGAAATTAAAAAAACGGAATGGTTCTTTTGATCATTCCGTTTTTTATTTTACGCCATTGACACGGAATAAATAAAGATCACGTTGAATTCTCTATGAACTCTGTGGAAAAATAAAAGCAACGTGCAGCACCTGAAAGGATATTATGCCTACACAAATTTGTCTTTTTGAAGACATTTATTACTCCCGTCTTCTTCCGCTCGTTTATTTCCGTCCAACATTCAACCTTCGCTGCGGAATTCTTTCTCTGAAAGAAAAAGTGCAATTCGCATACCCGAACGCAAATGTTATGCTTCATTGCCGCTCATATTTGGCGGATTACATGCGATTGCGAAATCCTGACCTTGCAGTGAACACCATTGCAGCAACAAATTGTCTTTTCATTAATGGTCGCGCTATTGTTGATGAGAAATTTATGAAGGCGATACCGCTGGATGGCGAACAAGATGTTGTGTATGTAAACAATGATACTGTTGTTGCGGCGCGCGTAAGCGGTCAAAAATTAAAATCTCTGAAAAGCCACCTGAATGGGATTTTCTCCATTTCAGATTTTGACGGTTTACATGTTCAGCAGGTTGATGTTGCGCTGATTCAGTATCCGTGGGAATTGATAAAAAATAATGGCGATCAATTACGCGCAGATTTTGAAGTCTTAAAAAAAGCTCACCGAAAGAAAAAAACAGTGCAGAAAAAATTTCTTGGTGTCCATATTCTAAATAAAAAAAATGTTGTTGTTGGAGACGGAACTGTTATAAAACCGGGCGTGGTGATTGATGCCGAAAACGGTCCGGTGTACATCGGAAAGAATGTTCAGATCATGTCTTTTTCAACGATCATTGGTCCTGCATATATCGGAGATGGATCGATCGTAAAAGTTGGCGCAAAGATTTATCCGGATTGCAGTATTGGACCTGTGTGTAAAGTTGGCGGGGAAATTGAAGCGACAATCATTCACAGTTATTCCAATAAACAGCACGATGGTTTTCTTGGACATTCGTATCTTGGCGCGTGGGTGAACTGCGGTGCCGGAACAGTGACAAGCGATTTGAAAAATAATTATAGCTCGGTGAAAGTATATGTGAATGGCGATCCGGTTGACAGTAAAATGCAATTTGTCGGTGTAACCATTGGTGATCATTCTAAGACGGCGATCAATTCTACATTCAATACCGGAACGGTGATTGGAGTTTCATCGAATGTATTTGGCACAGGTTTCCCGCCGAAATATGTTCCATCATTCTCGTGGGGCGCGGCAGGCGAAACATTTACAACATACAATATTGATAAAGCGATTAATGTTGCGGGCAAAGTAATGGTTCGTCGCGGAATTGAATTGAGTGATGCTGAAGAAAAATTATTTCGTAAAATATTTGATCTTACAACCGATGAACGACGAAAACGCGGGATGCCGCTATAACTGCAATAAGTAACGCGATATCAATAATTGATAAGAAGATTAGAAAGGATCATTATAAGTTTATGGGCATCTCTAAAAACATCAAAATGTAATCTGTGCAAGCAACCACCAAAGGTGTCCCTTTGGGACTTGCGAAGGTTATGAAAGAATTTTGCAGAACCTTCGCAAGGTTTTATGCGAAGCATTCTTACGAATAATTTTTAAGGAACGACTAAATAGATTTTAGAGATACCCTTATCTTATACTGCATCAATTAAAATTATGGAACAACAGGAAACACAATACAGAGAAGAACAAAAAATGTTATTTGCCGGTGTTCGTGGAACGGCGGTAAAAATCTTGAATAGGGTTGAACGGACAGATTCGTACCTTGATAAATTGATCGATGCCGAATTTCGGTCAAGCGAATTTAACGATTTAGATAAGTCGTTGCTGATGGAGATCGTACACGGAGTTCTTCGCTGGCAGTCAAAATTGGATTGGGTGTTGAATGGTTTCTTTCACGGAAGTTTCGCGAAGGCGGAAGTGACCGTTCGCAATACGCTGCGGGCTGCACTGTATCAGATATTGTTTCTTGACAAAGTACCAGACCATGCCGCTGTGAACGAAGCAGTGGAGTTTATTAAACGAGTTCGAGGCGAAAAAGCGGGCGGATTGGTAAATGGCGTTCTCCGTAATATCATTCGTAATAAAGAAGGGATTCATTATCCCGATGTTCAGAATGATGCGGCATTGTATCTTTCCACGATGTATTCCTTTCCGTTATGGATGGTGAAACGGTGGATGAACCGTTTTGGCTTCTATGAAACCGAAAAATTGCTCGATGCACAAAATAAAAAACCGGGATTGACACTTCGCATCAATACCATGAAGACATCGGTCGACGATTTTATGAAGATGTTCGATCTGCAAAATATTTCGTACGAACGGTCGCAATTTCTTCCGATGTTTCTGAAAACATCTTCGCTTTCAAATATTTCGCAGACAGAAATATTCCGTCGCGGATTCTTCACCATACAAGATGAGAGTGCCGGTCTTGCTGCGCTTTTGCTGGATGTTAAGCCGGGAGAACGTGTCGTTGACCTTTGTTCTGCCCCCGGAGGCAAAACTACATTTTTCGGCGAAGTGATGAAGAATCAAGGAGAAATTATTGCCGTTGATAAATACCAGACGCGCTTGAATTTAGTGAAGACAGCGTGTGAGCGTGTCGGTTTAACAAATGTCACGTATGTTGCTGCAGATGGAATTGAATTCCAAACTGAACCTGTTGATAAGATATTGATTGATGCACCGTGCTCCGGACTTGGAGTATTGTCAAAAAAGCCGGATATCAAGATCAAACGCGAGATGAGAGATATCCACGAAGTGGTGAAGATACAAGAACTGCTGCTGAACAATGCGGCAACATTATTGAAAACTGGCGGAGCATTGGTCTACAGCACCTGCACGATAGAACCCGAAGAAAATTTTGGAGTTGTGAAAAAATTTCTTGAGACGCATCCTGAATTTGAAATAGATTCGGCATCAAAATATATCGATGAGAAAGTTGTCTCTGCCGACGGATTTATTGAAACATTTCCGCATCGAAATGGAATTGACGGTTCATTCTCAATTCGTTTAATAAAAAGCTAACCATGATTGTTAGGATTTAAGGATTTCTTGATTAGTCTCAATTTCTAAAAATATATTTATTGAGTAAACTTGTGGGCAGTTCTCTCTACGAGCCGTAGGCAAAATCCAAAGTAATTGTCATTCCGAGGAGCCTGCCTGCACGAAGCCGATGCTTCGTTTCGGCGAAGGCAGGCGAAGCGACCTGCCCGCTCTACGAGTCGTAGACCGCACAAACAACGTGCCTGCACGCCGTAGTGCTAAGTTTCGGCACGCAGGCGTGCTTTGGCAGGCGGGCGAGGAATCTCGTTTTTTCTCTCTCTACCCTACGGGTCGTAGA
>JANONI010000254.1:0-3144 GCA_031420755.1 Bacteroidota bacterium
TTTATGCCACACCTGCCCGCCGCTTTGTTTTACTGTGGCAGGCGGGGATTCCACTGATTTTTATAGAAAGAAATTTAAATCTCATTCTGTGCAATCTGTGGCAAATATTTTATTCTTGTTATCAGCAAAAAAAACTATGGCAAAATCCAAAAAATTCGAGACCAACGCAATCCGCACACAAGTGCCGCGAACACCGCTGCGCGAACATTCTGTTCCGCTCTATATGACATCGAGTTTTGTTTTCGACGATGCGGAGCATGCCCGCGCACTGTTTGCAGATGAAATTCCGGGAAATATCTACACACGATTTTCCAATCCGAACACTACGGAGTTCATCGAAAAAATGTGTCTGCTTGAAGGGGCAGAAGATGGCATCGCAACTGCTTCGGGAATGTCTGCCGTCTTTACAAGTTTTGCGGCGCTGCTGAAATCGGGAGATCATCTGCTTGTGTCGCGCTCGGTGTTCGGTTCAACGCATCAGATTTTGACGATGATTTTGCCGAAGTGGGGAATTACGCACACGTATGCCGATATTGATAAACCGGAACAGTGGGAAGCACTGATACAAAAAAATACAAAAATGATTTTCATTGAAACACCATCCAATCCTGCATTAGATATTATCGATCTGGAATGGATCGGTGCGATAGCAAAAAAGCACAGTGTATTGTTGAATGTTGATAATTGTTTTTGCACGCCGTATCTGCAGCAGCCTATTTCGTACGGTGCGGATATCGTCATCCATTCCGGAACAAAATATTTGGACGGACAGGGAAGAGTGATTGGCGGTGTGATCGTTGGAAGAAAAGATTTGATCAACGATGTCCGATTCTTCGCGCGTCACAGCGGACCATCGCTGTCGCCGTTCAATGCGTGGATTCTTTCCAAGAGTTTGGAAACGCTTGCTGTGCGCATGGAACGACACTGCGAGAATGCAATGAAACTTGCTCAGTATCTGGAAAAGCATTTTGAAATAGAATTAGTAAAATATCCATTTCTTGTCTCTCATCCTCAGCATACACTTGCGGTAAAACAAATGAAACTCGGCGGCGGTATTGTAACATTTGTTGTGAAGGGAGGAATTGATCGCGGAAGAAAATTTTTGAACTCGCTGGAAATGCTTTCTCACACCGCTAATCTTGGCGATACCAGAAGTATTGCAACACATCCGGCATCAACAACGCATTCCAAATTAAGCGAATCTGAACGAGTCGCAGTTGGAATCCTGCCGGGATTGATCCGTATCTCAGTCGGACTTGAACACATCGATGATATCATCGCGGATGTTGATCAAGCATTGGAACAAAGCAAATGAACTATTACGCGCTGATGTATGATATGGTTAATGGCTACGCTCAATAATGAACGGGCATCATCGTTTTTTTGCAACACAGCGCACAACGGAAGCTTTTCCGTTGTGAAACTCACCTTCTGTCAACAGAATTTCTTTTTCTTCAAGAAGTAAAAAATCACAATTCGGAAGAAAATGTTCAACATCGTTTACCGTAAAGAGTAATTCTTTTTGTTGTGGTCCGCCCGATCCGCATTGCTCTTGATATCGAATTTGCTGTGTGCTGAATGCTTCGAAAATAATCATTCCGTTTGGATGAAGCGAGGAAAGCAAATGTGCATAAATATCTTCTCTTTGTTCGACAGGAAAATGTGCATAGAATAATCCAATCGCATCAAAATGATGATGAGGAAGTTGAACAGTAAGCACATCAGCAATATCGTACGTGATGTTCACATTATTAAGCGCAGCGAGAGCAAGCGCTTTTTTCCGTCCTTCTACACTTTGATCGAACGCATGAACATTCCAGCCAAGACGTGCGGCATACACAGCATTGCGTCCTTCGCCTTCGGCGGGGAGCAGAATGTTTTTTGGTTCCAATAATGGTAATTGAACGCGAAAGAATTCATTCGGTTCCGTGCCGTACACATATTCTTGCCGCGAATACCGTTCATCCCAAAATGTTTTCATGTGATATCGTTAGGGCATCTCTAAAAACAGCGTTGTCATTGTTCCAAAGGTTTACAACTCGTAGAGAATCGAGTTTGTGTCAAAACTATTTTTTCAGTGTTAACATCCCCGAAATCTTTAAGATTTCGGGGATGTACTTCGCAAAATTTGACTTTTGACACAAGCTTAATCACTTTGTGACGAGCGAAGCGAAGTAAGTTTTTTTTTGACGAAAAGATAAGATTGCTTCGTCTCTTCGCCTGCCTTCGCTCTACGAGTCGTAGAGCGAAACGAAGCATCGGCTTCGTGTTTACACACCGTAGTGCTTCAACACGCAGGCGTGCAGGCAGACTCCTCCAATGACCGTCTTCTTGAGATTTTAGAGATACCCGCTAATAACTATTCAATGCATTTATTCTTACGCAATTCCATGCCTCACGTTACGAAAAATTAGTGATTAGAAAAACCTAATAATAAATTTAAAGAAGACTAAGTCTTTGCTTATAGTAATCTAACGATTGTTTTCTTGCATGATGTACTGCCCGCGATTACCTTTGTAGTAGAAATAAAGACAGAAAGGAGAAATAATTATGGGTACTTCAAAAATAGCAATGCTTTCCGGAGTTTACCTTATTTTGGGTATGTATACGATAAGTTTTACAGCAGCAGATAGAAACAATAGTTCTATCGCAGAATCCGTAGCAAACTCCATTCAAGCCGAACAGATCGCCCGCACCGGCATTTCATTAGCGATGACAAAAATGGGCGGAACGTACTCAACCTCAACCTGTTCATATACAGATCAGAATGCTTCGGTGATGAATGGTTCTGTTGTCTACTCCGCTTCGCAAACAGATTTACCATCTTCGCAATCGCAGGTTACATCAACCGGTACGTTTGCAGGAAAAACCGTAACCATTAAAGCGGTTTTCAGCTACGAACGCAATCGGTGGAGAATTATTAGAATGTACATTCCTCCGGTAGCATAATTATTTTTAAGAGACATTTGAAAAACCTCATTTCAATGTCATTCCGAGGAGCGTAGCGACCTGCCCGCTCTACGAGTCGTAGACCGCACAAACAACGTGCCTGCACGCCGTAGTGCTAAGTTTCGGCACGCAGGCGTGCTTTGGCAGGCGGGCGAGGAATCTCGTTTTTTCTCTCTCTACCCTACGGGTCGTAGA
>JANONI010000255.1:0-7859 GCA_031420755.1 Bacteroidota bacterium
ACCTAAATTGAGCGATTAGCTGCCTGCCCGCCATATTATTTTTTAAGTTGGCAGGCGGGTTGGCTTTTAGCTATTAGCTTAATGATTCCAGCATGTTTTGGTCTTTACAATTTCTCCTGATGGATGAGATTATAAATATCTAAAAACCATTTCACTCGACCATGCGAAGCATCCTTCGGATAAAGGTCGAGATTACATTTGTATCCGCATCCTTTATGGATGCGTTTTGGTCAAAAAGAAACTTACAACAGTTCGGAAAGAAGGTTTTTAGAACCGCCCATTAGTGAATATTATTTTCTTTTTACAACTACACGCACAATGTCGCTTGGTTTACCGGTAAATTGAATATTATCAAGCACATTTCCAATCGGAATAATTCGATACAGCACAACAACAGAATCCCTGCCGGCGGGCTGTATTGAAACTGTTGAATCGGCATAAATAGACCTTTGCACAAATTTCTGTAATTGAAACTTAAATGTCAACGTATCATTAGCAACTACTCTATACACTTCCCAATTTTTAAGATTAGGATTCACCGAATACGTTACGGTATCATAATTCCACAATAATCGTAAAATGTATTTTGAACGATTAACAATACTCGAGTCAATAACAATTCGAAAATTGGTCACGTCAGGAACTTTTCCATCGTGAGTATTGGGTATTAAAGTTCGCTCCGGCTCGCAACCACTGAAAACCATAAATGCGACAATACCATATATAAAAAGATAATTACTCTTCATAATTCAATATAGTCAATTCAAACGAATTGAAACATTAATTCGTTGTTGATAATCAATAATACCGCCTGCCAATAATGCCGGCGAATTTGTTATAGAAATTGAAGAAAAAACAACTTCTCCTTCATCTTCGGTATTCAACAGAACGTCGGCAATGTTCAATGTCCAAACAATAGCCGAAATAATTGCGAATGTATTTCTCATCTTTTTGTATTGAACAAGTTTTTTATACGCGTCGTTCATTGATGTATATAAATTATTTGAACCTTCCCACGTTGTTGAAGTTTTATACTGAAATTCCAATGCATCCAACCGTTCATTACTTGCCACAAAATTATTGTGCGAAATTAATGTTGTTAACGCACTGCCAAACGCAAGAAATGTAATTCCAAACCCCTTGTACGGACTCCCCAGCATTGTTTGTCCGGATCCGGGAACGAACAGTGAATAGATCGTTGCAGTCGCTTTTCTTCCATCAAACAGCCCTTTGCCGGCGGCATCACTATTTGTTGAAGTTTGCTCAACAGAGTCAACCTGTGTTAATGAATATTGAGGATCATTCCATCCATCATTGCCAAACGCAGCCATGCAGATGCTGAAGAGTGAAAAAAATATGATAATATATTTCTTCATTTTTTTTGAATTTGTGTTCCGTAATAAATAATATTACTCAATAATTCTCTTTGCCGCGTATAATCTTTTCCCGCTCTAAATTCCGATGGATAAAATTCACCCCACGAGATTGCATACCCTCTATTGGATAATACACCGATCAATTTGTTTTCGTAATACAACCCCATTAAAAAATCATACATTCTGTCTTTTGTATTAACCTCATTTTTTTGCTGCATGGTGTACAGTTCAATATCAACCGGAGGGAGTTCGTCAAATTTTTTCCAAATGGAATAAATAATATGATCGGAGGGAATCCTATACATGCTGAATTTTCCTTCAAGTAATGTACCAACATTACTTAAAAAATTATTGATGTTGCCCCAGTTTTTATTGCTTTCACTCGTTACAAACATATCGGCGATAATAAATCCGCCGTTACGGATAAAATTAGCAGTCGTTGCTTCATATTCCTGCAAAAAAGTTATTTCTTCATCCCCGGCAAGTATCAACAGCATTTTTGCCGATTGAAGTTCTTTTGGTGAAAAATTTGTCTTAAAAAATTTTGTCTTAAAATTGGTCTGTTCCGAAAAATATCCTTCCAGCGGCTTCATGAGCTGATCGACCTGAGAAACATTTGTTGTTCGCAGTGCAACACTAACATCGCCCGTTGGTTTTGCATCGGCGGGCAATATTTTAATGGCACTTTTCTGCAGCGAATCAGCCCCAAAAGAATTTGTTGTTTGAAACGGGAGTCGGTCGAAATAAAAATGTAGCGTTGTAAACTCCGAAGGGAGATTATTCTCATCATATCCTAGAATAAAATCCTTAAAGGTTAATTTAATTTTTCCTGCATCATCCGAAAGCGGATCGAACACGAGTAAACCATCGCGCACATCATTTCGAAATACCGGTTTCCCTAAATAATGAACAGTGCGGCGCACAATTCCCATTCTGCTTTCAAACACGTCATCATCAACACCCGAAGTTCCTTTTCTTTTTTTGAAATACGCTTCTAAACTTTGATACTTGCTATTTTTCTCTTCTCTGCCATAACTGTAAAATTTATCGCCGCGTTCTGTGTCAAGAAAAACATTTTCCGGATCCAAATTTATTTTTGATGACGTGTAGTTATACACCGTTACCTTAAACACGGTAAATCTATTTGGAGTGTATCCTAATGCCGGATCTACCCAATTGGCATAGGTAAACGGATTAGTTGAATACATTCCATTGGAAGATTGGTCCGGAAATTCAAATGTATTTAATTGATAATCGGACATGTATTTAATTTCAATCTTAAAATCTTTCCGGTCATAACTTATTGATCTCTTGTCGGAACTTATGAGATACACTGTAGAATCAAGATATTTTTTTGCCAATACAGAATCCGGCACCAATATATAGTCTATCCGTTGAGGTGGAAAAACAATGTAGTGGTATGCCGCATCGCATCCTGCAAGAAACAAAAATATGATTCCGATCAATACCTTCATATTTAATACCCTGCAAAAATAGAAAAATATATTAGCGAACTTTTTATTATTGGATCAAATGTCTTTGAAGCAGGAATATTAAGATAATGAGTAGTCGTCAAATTCAGTCCGAAATCTATTACAATGTTATATCCGCTGTATTGACTTCTATTGGTCATTGAAAATGCGGTGGTCGAAGAATTAATGTCGCCTGCTCCATTCTTCAAATTTCGCTCTTTGTACAGCAATCCGTCTGTTAGCCCAAACATTGTCGTCCCTTGTACTCCAAAATGAAGTTCCGTGTTTGCCGTTAAACGATAGTCCACACGAAAGATTGGGATGATTGTTTGAAAATTTGAATTGATCGTGGTGCCTTGTGAACCATCTTCAAACGTGTTTGTCGTAACAACTTTTAATGTCCTAATCTTAAACTGCGGTCTTAAAAATAATCGATTATCTAATAACGCATAGAAATAATCTATTTTGTTTACAAGCCCAACAGACGAACGAACTCCGGCAAACTGTTCACTGATTGATAATCCTAATCGCACTTTATCCTGCGTTGGCGAACCAACCTGATACAGTGCATTGGATTCATATCGGACGTTATTTTCAATATTTACATTTTTAATTTGTTGATATTTAGTGCCTAAATATAACGTATGAACCAAACTGTTTTTATACAGCAACGGATCGTTGACATAGGATGGTGTTGGATTGCTGCTGATAATACCGCTAAATTGAAAACCATTGTTAGCGACATTGTCGCGGACACGTTTTAGCGTGTAATATAAATTTACAGATCCGAAACGAGGAGTAAATAGTTTATACTGACTTTTGAAATAATTAACATCGTTTTGTCCGCCGCGTGCAATTGCATTTTGACCAATTGTACCAATTCCCACGGTGAGATTTTTGGCTGCTTCTAATGAAGAAAAATAGTGATGCCCTTTAATATCCGGTTCGTAAGGATAATCCGGATAAATGTCATTTTCCTGTTCATCAATCACACCATTATTATTCCAATCATCGCCCGCTTCAAATGAAGGTGGATCACTATAATAGGTCATAAAATTTTCAGCGTAGTCAGGTCTTCCATTGGAATTTCTGTCGTCATCTGGAATTCCATCCCTGTCTTTATCCTTGCCGGGAAAAATTCCAGTATCAGGTTTTCGAATAATGTCGTTGAATCCGCTTAATTCATTACTATTTTGTCGATATCCAAGATTATACGGATGGACATCGCGAGCATCAGGATTAAGCACATCGGAATTATTGCTAAACAACACTGGAGTAGCATTATAAAAATAAAATCCATCTTCCCAACGGTCATTATCGTCATTGTCATCAACCAACGAATAATATGCGCCGCCGGGTAAAATAATTTCCGGACCAACACTCTGATTTGTTGTACCGTACGAAAAGTTCGCATCGGGAGGTGTATACAAAATGGATCTATCGATGTTTAAGACACTAAAGTAACTATTCTCTAAGGTGTACATATTCAACGAAGTAGTATAGTTTGGATCAATACGATAGATTTCACCGCCTAGTGTAAGTCTGCCAATTGTTTTTGTTCCGCGTAAATAATATGCAATTCCATTTTGTTCCACATGCGTTGCAGAAAGCAACGGATATTTTCTAAATGTAGTGCTTGTATTTAATTCTCCCTCAATATCAAAACCATTCCAACTGAATTTTAGATTCATTCCATAGACCGACATTCCGGTATTTAATCCGTAGGAATAGGTAACCCATTTTTTATTTGATGCGTCTTGAACATTTCCATCAGCGCGTTCAGCCGTAAAAAATGGCGTCGGAATTCCTGTCAGCACTAAACTGTCGTAATGATTTACAGTAGGCGTTTCATCAACATATCTGTCGGAACGTAATACCCAATCGTGTGCGGCATCCAATGCGTAATCATTTGCAAGTAAAAATGAAAACTTAACATCTTCAACACCATACGGCATAATAAATGCGAACGTAATTGTTTTCCTTCCGCGAAGCTCAAGAGGAAATTGCGGCAAAGGGTTGCTGCCAAATTCTGCTGCGTATTGAGAGTATGAAGTATGAATATCGGTAACAAGCCCGCCTGCTGTTGGTCGCGGCGCGGCGCCATACGTGTACAGATAATTGTCAATTTCAAAATTTGCGGAAGTTAACGCATCGTAAAAAGTCCAATACTGAATAGGATTATTTAAATTTGTATTGTTCCTGTCTGGTGAACGGCCATTAATATTTCTCAATTGACGTTCGGCACCATTAACAAAAATTTTCGGAGTTCCATATACCATTGTACCGGAAATATCTAAAGGAGAGTCATCTCTTACGCGCATGAAAATAACACGCGGAATTCCGTTTG
This sequence comes from Bacteroidota bacterium, assembly GCA_031420755.1. GTDB lineage: Bacteria > Bacteroidota > Ignavibacteria > UBA10030 > UBA8401 > UBA8401. Next base: position 5,196 of record JANONI010000255.1, read on the forward strand.
CAACATCACCCTTAAGGGAACTTTGACTGCTATTGATGCTGCTATGGATTTGATGTTGATTAAGATATGTAGCCCCCACGGTTAATACATCGCCAATATCGGTTTCAAAATGTCCACCCATTAAATATGTCGACCAATCCCTTGTTCGAGTTACCGCATTGGGCAAACTAACCGCATCAAAACTTATTCGTATTGGGTCGGAAATACGTGAAGCAAGAATTGTTCCTCTGTATTTATTTGTTGATGCGTCCCAACGGATTCCATTAAATCGCGCTTTATCCAATGTGAGAGATGTAAACTTCGTTCGGATTGCTTCGCCAAGCATGATGCGCGACGAAAATCCGCCGTAGGCATCGTTTCCAATAAGAAGGTTATTAAACCAGATATTATAATATTTCGATTTCAATGCACGGCTAGAACCTTCGATTGGGTCTTGGGTTTCACCAAGATCGTATATGGATAAACCATCGACTAGAAAATTTCCAAAATTGTCATAGATCTTTCTTTTATTGAACTGCACGACGTAGTTCTCATAATTCCGTCCGGAATAATTCAGATATCCTTGATCGTTTTTTATCTCATCTCTATTGATGAATTGCGAAAAAAGAAACGAGCTGCAAACAATGTGCAGAAGTATTCCAAGAATAATTGTTTTAAGAAATCTAGAATTCATAACTTATTGCTACCGATGAAATACCACCAACATTTCGAATAAATGCCTGATAGGAATATGAATAATCAACTTTTACGTTATCTAAAATAATGCCAAATCCACCGTTGTAATCTCCCTGTGAATCACTTGTTGCAATTCTCCCGCCACCTATCCGTACAAGAAACTCTCCATCAATACCTAACGTAGAAGTCTTCAACGCAGAAATTTCGTAGCCAAAAGAAAGTTTTATATCGCTTTCCTTCATAGTTGCGCTGCCCAAAATTGTATAATGATATTTATGGGAGACATACGCTGCGCCCGCAGAAAATTGAAACGGTAATACCGCATCTTTATTTCCATTGCTTGCAATTGATGGCTGAGTAAGATCGGTAAGTGTAAGCCCAAACTGAAGATCATTCTCTCCAAATAATTCGGGAATGAGATATAACATTCCTACATCAAATGAAATTCCACTGTAAGAAAATGCGGGCTCAGGTACGGCATTTTCACCCTGTGGTGATTCTGCAGACCAACTAAGTATTTTTGCTGAAGCACCCAACGAAAGATTTTCATATAACTTGTGAGAAGCGAATGAAAGAATAATCGTCCGTTCATTCCAAAAATTAGGTGAAAATTGAGAAACACCAATTCCCACTGTTCCAATATCGGTCAACGGATATACTGCACCAGCATTGAGAACGTTAAGATTGTCATCGGCAACAATTGGGTACAAATCTGTAAATCCCGCAAACATTTGTGCAGAATTACCAAACGCAATCGCTGCTGGATTATAGAACAGTAAGCCAACATCCTCTTTCATTGCAATAACAGACCGTCCCAGCGCTGTCATACGAGGATGGAATCCTTTATCAACAAATGCTTGTGGAAACAAATCTGTTACCAGAACAGATTGTAATAACAAAAGGAACGATATTTTTTTTAAGATTTTCAATATGAAACAACCACTGTTTTTGTTAAAAATTCACCGCCGTTATCGGTATCAATAGAAATTTGAAGCAAATAAACTCCGGGTGGCACAATTTTACCTTCATCATTTTTCCCATCCCACAAAATCCCCTTTCCCCCTTTTCTCGGATCACCATAAAAAGGGTTTATTCCCGTTCTCAGTTCTGAAATAGTTCGAATTTTTTTCCCTAGTAAATCAAATATATCAAGTCGCAATGTTTTTGTTTTTTCAACATTAGCAATTGCAAAATCTATTACCGTCTCGTCATTTTTTCCGTCACCATTCGGAGTAAATGGATTCGGATCAACTCGAACACTTACTAATGATGTTGGAGAGACACCTGATGTAGAAATATTCCATCCATCACCGGTGGTAGTTTTTGTAGGATCAACATTTTGAGGATTCCATACCGCTGCTTTACTGATGATGTCTGATGGAAAACTTCCACTCGAAATTAGTTTTGTGGTAAATTTCACATCAATTACGGAAGAACTAATAATTGTATTTTGAAATCCGATGACAATTTTATCCGGAGATGCAATAGCAGAATAATTTACTGCCGAACCATTAACGGACACACTTTGCACGGATGATGGTGATGGTGTGTAGATCTTTACCGTATCAACTCCCAATGAATTTGCCGAGAGATTTGCTTCAACCGTATAGGTTAATGTTGTTTTTTCAAAAGCTGAAATTTCTCGCGGATCAATACGGGCAGATGTTGAATCGGCTACTAATGAAGTTTGATAGGTAAAAGAGAATCCTCGTACTTTTGGTGTTCCAACGTTTGAGGTAAACAGATTAATTCGATATTGAAAATACTTTCGGGGTTCTTTCAAACGTAACGGACCTCCGGCAGCAGCTTCAGCAGTAGAATTAAAATATATTGGCGCAGACCAATTAGACCAGCGCGTACTATCAACAGTTTTCGTTGGACCGGTTCTCATCTGTATGGAAATAGATGATTCATCATCAAAATCGGCATCGGCATAGACACGAGCAAAATTTACGTGATTTGCAAAAGAATCCACTTTTGAAACATACG
>JANONI010000256.1:0-2769 GCA_031420755.1 Bacteroidota bacterium
GCGCACCGAAGTGCTGCACTTCACGAAACTTCACTACACGGAACGTTTCGTGAAGTGTAGCGTTCTGTGTAGTAAAGCTTCAGCACACAGGTGTGGCAAAAAAATGTATTTGGTCAAGTTTCTAATTGCATACTCAACAATTGCTGAGTGGTTATTCGATAAGTTAAGATGGACTCCACCTCTGCGGCGGAGTCCATTGGTAAATTTAAAGTTTCTCGAATCTTGCCTGAAAGAATCGAAGATATTTCGGTTCATAAATCATTCTCAAACCTTTTACACTTTCACGATTCTGCCACACTTCATATACTGATTCTACAGTAACATCGCAATGTGCTTGAGTATAAACACGACGAGGGAAAGTAAGCCGCACAAGTTCCAACTTTGGATAGTAATGGTCTCCGGTTTCTTTATTTCTTCCGGCAGAAACTATTCCTCGTTCCATTGCTCTGATTCCTGAATCAAGATATAATTCTGCCGCAAGCGTTTGCGCCGGAAATTGTAACTGTTGAAGCTGGGGATAGAATTTTTTTGCATCAAGAAAAATTGCGTGACCACCGATTGGCGTAACAATTGGTATTCCTAATTCCAACAGACGGTTTCCAACATATTCAACCTGACCGATCCGCGCTTGAAGATGATCTAACTGGCAAGCCTCTTGAATACCTCGAGCCATTGCTTCCATGTCTCGTCCGGCTAAACCACCGTATGTATGCAACCCTTCATAGATAACAACCATATTTCGTGCTTCTTCAAAAATTGTATCATCGTTCAGCGCAAGAAATCCACCAATGTTAACCAGAAGATCTTTTTTCCCGCTCATGGTTGCGGCATCGGAATATGAACACATTTCAAGAAGAATTTCTTTGATTGTTTTATTCTCATAACCTTTTTCACGTTTCTTGATAAAGAAAGCATTTTCCATTGCACGTGTTGCATCAAACACAACTTTGATCTTATGTTTTTGAGAGAGTTGAAAAACCGCCCGTAAATTTTCCATCGAGATTGGTTGTCCGCCAGCCATGTTTACTGTTGCGCCAATCGTGATATATGCTATTTTTTCTGCACCAACTCTTGTAATAAGATTCTCATATTTTTGGAGATCAACATTTCCTTTGAAAGGGAATGGGTTCTGCGGATCGTGTGCTTCATCTACGATAACGTCAACGAAATTTCCACCGGCAAGTTCTTGATGCAAACGAGTTGTTGTGAAGTACATATTCCCAGGGACATAATCACCTTTTTTAATTAAAATTTGAGATATCAAGTTTTCCGCACCACGTCCTTGGTGCGTTGGAACAAGATGTTTGTACCCATAATATTCTCGAACAGCTTTCTCTAGGTTATAGTAGTTTTCACTTCCGGCATACGCTTCATCGCCAAGCATCATTCCAGCCCATTGAAAATCGCTCATCGCATTTGTTCCGCTATCGGTCAAGAGATCGATGTACACTTCTCGTGATTTTAATAGAAATGTATTGTACCCTGCTGCTTTAATCATTTCTTCACGTTCATCGCGTGTGGTCATTCGTAATGGCTCTACCGATTTTATTTTGAATGGTTCTGCCCACGAACGCCGTTGTATTGTATTCATTCTTGCTCCTGTTTCATTGATTTTAGGGTGTGATTTCGTTACTTTCAGTATGAATTGCACGGACAAATATACTGAACAAGTGCAGATGAAACAATTTCATTTTTACCACATTTAATAACTGAACCTATGAAACTTGACGGAACATGGAATGCTGTAGAAGCGCAGCTCGGCGGACAACATATTGATGAAGCATATATCTCTGCTATTACATTGACTGTGCAAAACGAAAACTATGAATCAAATTTTGGCGGCAAGATTGACAAGGGAACATTAAAATATTTTCCGTATTCCGTACCAATGGCAATAGATGTTACCGGTACTGAAGGACCGAACAGTGGAAAAACTATCAAAGCAATTTACAAATCTTCAGGCGGATATCTTTTTGTGTGTTACAATATTACAAATGATGAACGTCCAAAAACTTTTATGTCGACACCTGAAAATCAATTTTATCTGGTTCGATACAAACGCGCCCAATAATTTTCTTGAACACTTCAATTACTCATAATATTCTTTCCACTATTTCTTCCATCGTTGGAAAAGAAAATCTTTTCACTTCTCGTGAAGATGCAATAACCTATTCTTACGATGGAACACCGTTGCATTCACAACTGCCCGAAGCAATTGTTCGCCCGAGAACAAAAGAACAGATCGGTGAACTTCTCAAGTTGGCAAATGCGGAACATTTTTCTATCGTTCCGCGTGGTGCCGGCACCGGATTAAGCGGCGGTTCTATTCCTGTGCCGAACTGTATCATTCTTGATATGTCTCAGTGGAACACAATATTAGAAATCGATCAAGAAAATTTAACTGCGTGGGTTGAACCCGGTGTGATTACGTCTCAACTTCATGAAGCGGTCGAAAAAATTGGTTTATTTTATCCTCCAGATCCGGGAAGCATGAATATTTGTACTATAGGAGGAAACGTTGCGGAAAATTCCGGCGGTTTGCGCGGGTTAAAATATGGCGTTACCAAGAATTATGTGATGGGTTTAGAAGTTGTTCTTCCAAGCGGAGAAATTATTATCTGTGGAGGAAAAGCGGTAAAAGATGTTGCAGGGTACAACCTGAAAGACCTTTTTATTGGTTCCGAAGGTACGTTGGGAATTTTTACGAAAATTCTGCTCAAATTAATTCCTAAACCGGAAACAAGTAAAACGATGCTTGCATACTTTAAT
>JANONI010000257.1:0-5539 GCA_031420755.1 Bacteroidota bacterium
TTTGCGATTTCGGTTCGCAATGCTTGATAGGAAACGTTCAACTCCCGCACCGCTTCAACATCGTTTCGGTTTGGTTTTATTGATTCTGATTTTTCAATTTGTTTTGCCACAGGATATCCTTATTTTTTTTGCCACAGAGAACACAGAGAAAATGTTTGATTTGATTGTTGAAGAATCTGTGTTCTCGGCAGTGTGTATTTATTAATTACAGCAAACTTGCGAAAAAATGCAAGGAGAGAAGTAGTATTAAAGACTTGCCAAATCTTAGAGATTTGGCAAGTCTAAAGGTTATCTTCGTGCCAGCCATTCGCGCGGATTTTGTTTATCCTTTTCTTTCCACAGTTCAAAATGAAGCATTTCGCCTGATACCGATGCACCGCTCCGCGCAATAACATCTCCTTCTTTTATTTTTTGTCCTGCAAGAACGGTGATTTCATCCAAATGTGCATAGACCGTACGGTAGCCGTGACCGTGGTTGATGATCACTAAATTTCCGTACGATGGAAGCCATGTGATCAACGCAACTTCGCCGTCCGCAATGTTTCGAACAATGGAATTATCTTTCGTGGCGATATCTATTCCGGTATTGGACGTGATCGTTTTCATCACCGGATGAACATGATTGCCAAACTCAGCAATCACTCTTCCGCCGCTGACAGGCCACATCAACTTTCCTTTTCGTTCGAGCAACGGACGCAGCGTAAGTTCGACCACCGCATCTTCGATCTGATACGTTTTTTCCTGTTCATCTTCACGCTGTTTGGCGAGAGCAATTTCGCGTTCTTTTTGACGCGCTTTTTCAAGGTCATTTTTCTTTTTCAGTTCTGTCAAATCTTTTTCGCGTTGAATTTGTGCAATCCGTTCCCGTTCCCGTTTTGCGGCTCGTTCTTTTGCAATGCGTTCTTTGCGTTCACGTTCAATCCGTTCCACTTTTTCTTTGCGGATGCGTTCCTGCTCGATCAAATTCGTGATCAGGTTTTCCAATTCCCGTGCGGCAGAAATTTTCCGGCTCAACTCCTTCTTAAACAACGTTTTATCGTTTCTAATCTCTTCAAGCGCGTTCTTCCTTCGTTCTTTTGTTCTATTGAGCGTTGTTTCTTCTTTTAGTTTTTCGGAGATGAGCTGCTGCTCCGTGGAAAGTTTTTCCTGTAACGTGCTGTGCTCGATCTCGATCTGATCTTTTTTTATAACGATTTTTTCCAGATCTTTTTTCCGCTGTTCGGAAAATCGTTTTAAATATTCAATACGGATGTACAACTGGTTGATGGAATTTGACGAAAGGATCGTTTCAAGATCGTACACTTTTCCGTATTTATACACCGAAGCCACATACTGTGCGTAATGATTTTTCAGGAACGTCAATTGCTTTCCCAGCCGATTGACATTGGCTTTGGTGATATCGATTGAATTGTTGATAAGTTTTTCTTCTTCGCGCAGTTCGGCAAGAAGTGTCCGCACCAGATTTGCTTTTTTGTCGATGATGTCGAGGCGGCCAAGCGTTGCTTTCTCTTTCTTCTCGCTCTCCTCAATCTGCTGCTCGTACCGTTGGATTTCAGCGCGTAATTTTTTTAACTGCCGATCTTTCCGTTTGATGTCTGTTTGATTTGCCGAAGCGAATGCGACAATAAGAATTATGTAAACAAGTCTCTTCATTATTGAATTGTTCTTCGTTCTGCATCTTCGGGAATTGTTATGAGCATTGATCCTATTGCTTCGTTCATCGTGATCTCATCAAAGGAAATATCAAGTGCAATCTTTTTTTCGGGAACGATAATTCTTGCAGTGGATGGTGCCCATCGCCCATTTTCCATCTGACGATAGGAATATGTTTCTTCCCACAACAATTCTCCGTTCGCGTTGAACTTGTGTACGCTCGATATTCGCATCGAATTCGGATCGATCTTGAATTTTGATGTAGTTTGTTTTTCCGAAAAGATGATCACGTAAAAATTATCCGTTGTGTAAAAACTGTCTGGTTCCATTGAGATATTGTTGAACCGACGAACACCGCTGAGCGCATCTATCAATACTTCCGGTCGAAGACTCGACTCGTTGAGCGGAAATGCGGACATCATCGGAAGCATGTTCATTCCTTGAGAAGGAATTCCTTCGTACACCGTATTATTCAACGCATTATACGCAACAAACCGTTGTTTTGTGAAAAGTGCTTTTCCAACAGTGATACCAAAAGGACCTTCCACAACAATACGAACGCTGTCAAGCCCGGAGGATCCGTTGGATTTTTTTATTGCGAGATCGAATCCTGCTCCTTGAGACATTGTCGGCGTTTCAACAGTAATGCTGCCGTATGCGGAAAAGGTCTGGATCGAATCCGCTTGCGCGTTGACTGAGGCAATGATTTCTGAAGCTGAAAGAGAACGATCTACGATTGTTTGTTGGGTTGATGAACAACCGGAGAGCAAGTAAAAAGTAAGAAGTAAAAAGTGTAAAGCGAAGAAATTTCCAAACCGAAAAATAACACCGTCACAATTCCAAATTCTATTGTCTTTGTTGAAAAAAAATTCCCTCTCTCTTAAAGAGGAAAGGAACAATTGGCAGCGTTTTGTATTTGACGAAAAACTCACAATGTTCCCCGTGCAATTTTTTGTTTCAGAGCGGCATTGTTCTTATCTTTTTCCAAAGCTTTTGTCCAATATTTTTTTGCTTCGCTCATCTGATTCAACTTGGCGTACACATCTCCAAGATGTTCTAGCACCACTGCGCTCACATCTCCGTAGTCTATCGCTTTTTTGATGTAAACGAGTGCTTCTTCATATCGTTCATTCTTATAAAGAATCCATCCGTACGTATCGAGATACGAAGAATTGGTTGAATCTTTTTCCAGCGATTCTTTTGACATTTTTTCGGCGCGTTCAAGCTGCAATCCGCGTTCCGCTAAACTGTATGCGTAGTTGTTCAACACGAGAGCAAAATGCGGATTGATTCTCAGTGCCCGTTCGTATGTTGAATCCGATTCGGTGTGCATTTTTAACGCATCGTATGTTAAACCGAGGGAAGAAAGAACATTCAGATCGGCAGGATTCAATTCATGAGCGCGTTCCAATGCAACTCGTGAATCTTCATTCATTCCGGCGCGGTTGTACGAAATTCCGAGCAGCATATAGATCCTAAAATCGTCTGCGATGTGCTGTTTTGCCTTGTTCAAAACTTCAATCGCCGCTCGAAAATCCTGTTTATCAAAATACAACCATCCAAGCTGCCACCATGCGTCTCCGTTCCAATTGGACGATTGTGTTGCGCGGGTAAAATATTGCTCGGCAATGGAATCTTTTTTTATTCCGCGATACAAAACGCCGAGATAGACATACGACCGCGAGTCGTTCGGAAAATTCTTCTCATATTTTTTAAATATCTCGATCGCTTCGGGTATGACGAGCGTATCTTTTATCGTTTGCGCATAGAAGACTACACCAATTCTCAGATGTGTGTCTGGATCGAGCGAATCCGATTGAAGAACGGTGTTCAATTGTTTCTTTGCCGAGGTCCAATCATTCTGCTGTAAATAGACATCGGCAAGAGCGGTGCGGAGCATAATATTGTCCGGATTTTTTTCGAGAACATCGTTCAACAAGCCGAGCGCTTTATCGTATTTTTTTAATTGAAGATACACTCCCGATAGATTTTGTTTTATTGCCAGATTGCTTGGGTCGATCTTCATCATCTGTTCTAACGCTTCGGCAGCTTTATCGTATTGCTGCAACACAGAGTTTAACTGTGCTATCTGCATCAATACTTCCCACGTTGGTCCTTGACGAGCAAGAAGTGAATAATAGAGATTCAGTGATTCTTTTGGTTTTACACGCTCAAGTAATTGTGCAAGCGTAAATGTTGCGGTGACATTAGCCGGATCGAGATTCAATATTGCAAAATATTGATTCGCTGCTTTTTCAAGTTGCCCGGTACTAATATAGATCTGGGCAAGAAGTTCGCGGTAATCAACCTTCATCGAATCGTGTTTCACCGCTTCAAGAGCGTTTTCTGCGGCAACTGGAAAACGGCGTAGCTGCGCGTAACATTTTGCCATTGCAAAAAAGATTGCCCCATCGCGGTCATATCGCAGTGCTTCCTGATAATCCAAAATTGCATCAGCAAACTGTCCCTTGCTTTCTTTCAACGAACCGTCGATGAACAATTGCATTGCGGCTGAACGGTCTTTCTCATTTTGTTCTGCTTGTACAGATTTCATTAACGGCTGTTCAGAGATTTCTTTGCCTGAAGAACAACCAGTCAAAATTAATAGAATTCCAACGGAGCAGAGAATAAAACAACGCTTTACCATAGTTAGGTGTTTCCTTTCGGTCATATATGAAAGATAAAAAATCTTGTAAGCAGTTACAATGTTATACATTTGACGAATAAAAAAGGCGACTTGTTCAGTCGCCGTGCAATAAAAAATTCCCGAAATCTCAAAAAGATTTCGGGAATTTGAGTGATTATTTTCTGCTGTACAATTTGGAAAGCAGCCGTAATATCTCAAGATAGAGCCAGATCAATGTTACCATCAAGCCAAACGCTGCATACCATTCCATGAATTTTGGCGCTCCGTGTTCCGCTCCTTTTTCGATGAAATCGAAATCTAAGACAAGGTTGAGAGCTGCAATAGTTACAACGACTAAGCTAAAGCCAATCCCGATCAGTCCACTTTCGTGAATATATGGAATTCCTGAACCAAAAAATCTCATGATTATCCCGACAAGATAAATGAGACCGATGGCACCGGTTGCCGCAAAAACTCCCATTTTGAAATTTTCCGTTGCTTTGATAACTCCAGATTTATATGCGACCAACAAAGATCCTGCTGTTCCGAATGTTAGCGCAACTGCTTGAATAACGATTCCTTCAAATCGTGCTTCAAATAAAGCCGAAATTCCGCCAAGCGCAAATCCTTGAAGAACGGCATACACCGGTGCTGTAACAGGCGACCATTCCTTTTTGAATACCGTTACGAATGCGGTGATCAATCCGCCGATCATTCCGACCAACATCCACATCATCAAGGATTCGGAGTTTCCCTCGATGTACAAACTCCATGTATATGCAGCGCTGGCAATAAGCAGCAGGAGCATCATTCCTGTTTTGTTCACCGTACCCTGAATCGTCATCGCTTCCGAATAGCCAACAGTCCCGACCTGTTGAAATGTTTTATCGTTCAGTGCTGGATTTGCTGTTCGCATCATAACTATTTCTCCTTGTATGGGGCATCTCTAAAAACCTATTATTGATGAATTCTCTTTCGCGACACTGAACCGTTCGCTTTAAGTGAACGGTTCAGTTCTTAGTTCCAAAATTAAGTTTTTAGAGATGCACTGTAGTTATTCCGCTGCGTTCCCAATCCCAAAGGGATCCTTCGGACGTGACGGGACGTTGGGAACAAATCAGAATGACAGTTAAAAACCATTTTTGAAACGACTTCTAATATTTTTTATATTCCGCGTAACCTTTTTCGACAAGAAGATCATTGACATTCATTCGTTTACCGGATTTGTCTTCGATCCAGATTTCGGCAAGGTAGCGGCCA
>JANONI010000258.1:0-4759 GCA_031420755.1 Bacteroidota bacterium
AAAGAATATAGACTTCGCAGCCAATGATCGGCTTTATTTTTTTCTGTATTGCTTTCTTGTAGAACTCGATCGCACCAAACATAACACCAAATCCGTCAAAGCAACAGCGGGCATATTATTATCTGCAGCGGCTTTTAACAGTGTTTCGACCGTTGCGGCTCCGTCTAATAGAGAATAGTGCGTATGATTATGAAGGTGTATAAATTGGGACATTCTTAATATTTCAAGATTACAAAATTGCAGAATTACAATATAGAAAAGTTTACTTATCCTTTAATAAATTTTATCACTTCTTCAATTATAGTATCAACAGCAACAGTTCTTCGTTCTCCGGAATTCCTATCTTTCATTTCAATTTGTCCGTTCTTTAGATTCTTTTCACCGACAATGACTTGCAACGGCATTCCTAGAAGATCGGCGTCTTTGAATTTGAATCCGGGACTTGCATCAGTTCGGTCATCATACAAAACTGATATTCCGTTCTTTTGAAGTTTTGAATAGATTTCTTCGGCTTTACTAACAACGGATTCCGAATTCATATTCACGCAGATCAAATGCACATCGTACGGAGCGATGGATTTCTGCCATTGAATTCCAAATTCATCGTGATGTTGCTCGATATGACACGCAATAATCCGTTCAACACCAATTCCATAACTTCCCATAATGATCGGGTTTTCTTTTCCATCTTTATCAAGAAAATTAGCTTTCATCGCAACAGAATATTTCGTTCCCAATTTGAAAATGTGCCCGACTTCAATTCCATTTACGATGCGAAGTTTTCCTTTTCCATCGGGTGAAAGTTCTCCCTCTTCCACAGAACGAAAATCGTGATACGATTGAATCTTGGTATCCCGTTGAAGATCAAGATTCAAAAAATGATAATCGTTTTTATTTGCACCGCACACCAATCCATTTGCATTTTCAATTCGCTTGTCAGCTACGATGGTAAAGTTTTGCAATCCAACGGGACCAATTGAACCTGCATCAGCGCCGGTAAACTTCGCTAATTCTTCGGGCTGAGCGGGACGAATATCTTGACCGAACACTGCCTTCAGTTTTGATTCATTCAGTTGATCGTTTCCAAGCATCAAAATAAGAATCGGCTGATTATCATTGATGAATATTAATGACTTTGCACATTGTGTTGTCTGCAATTTCAAAAATGAAGCAACTTCATCAATGGATTTACAGTTTGGAGTATGAACTTCCTGCAGCGTTTTATTTTCTGATGAACGTTCTGCTTTCGGAACATTTGAAGTTGCAATTTCAACATTCGCTGCGTACCCGCTCTCTACACAAACAGCAAGATTATCTTCGCCAGCATTTGATTCCACCATAAATTCTTGTGAACCGCTTCCTCCCATTGCACCGCTGGATGCGCCAACGATATAAAAATTTAGACCACAGCGAGTATAAATATTTTTATATGCTTCAGCATGAAGATCGTAACTTTTATCCAAACCGCTCCAACTTGAATCCAAACTGTACGAATCTTTCATTGTAAATTGTCTTCCGCGAAGCACACCGGATTTTGGTCTTGGTTCATTTCTGAATTTTGTCTGAATCTGATACCATATCTGCGGCATTTGGTTGTGCGACTTCACATGATTCTTTGCGATTGAAGTAATTACTTCTTCGTGTGTTGGCGCAAGAACCATTGCACGATTTTTGACGTGAAACATAATATCGCCAAATGCTTTTACACGATCTGTCTCTTCCCACAATTCAATCGGATTTAATGCGGGAAGATGAAACTCCTGTCCGCCAATCGCATCCATTTCCTCGCGGATGATGTTCATAACTTTTTTCATCACCAAATAACCGATCGGCAAGAATGAAAATATTCCCGCTGCCAGTTGGCGCATTAATCCGGCACGGATCATTAATTGATGACTTGGAATAACTGCATCGGAGGGAACTTCTTTTACCGTTGGGAAAAAACCTTTTGATAAACGCATTTTTAGTTGATACTTGATAATGAGTAATGGAGAATTAGTGTTCTCGCGCAGACTCGAACTGCGATTAGAAGTTTAGGAAACTCCGGTTCTATCCACTTGAACTACGAGAACAACTATGGAAAATACAAAAAATCATCCGAATAAAAAAAAGAAACCTCAAGGAGATTTTCCCGGAGGTTCTTTGTTCGCTTGTTCAAATCAGAATTATTTGGTGAGCAGCATTTTTTTCGTTATCGACCGATTTCCTGCAGTGAGTGTGTAAAAATATAATCCGCTTGTTAATCGTGAAGCATCGAAGGGAACAGAGTACCCGCCAATTTCCTGACGTTCGTTGACCAACGTTGCAACTTCTCTGCCAAGAACATCAAATATTTTTACAGTGACTTCAGAATTTCGGTCAAGCGAGTATTCGATCATCGTTGCCGGATTAAATGGATTCGGATAATTTTGCTGCAACGCCAACTGTGTTGGAATGTTATCGGAAACTCTTCGCACGGAAGTCGGCGTTTGTGTTGTCAACTGAAGTTGGTCGAAATAGAGCGATCCATATTGCGCGCTGCTATCCGGCACATATTGAATTTGGTAACTGTCAAAACGTAATTGTCCTTCAATTTTTCTATTGCCAAGCCACGCTCCTGTTTCTTTGAAATCCCATTCGATCAAACGCCAGCCGATCCAATCTATTATATACCATGGACTTACTTCGTGGTTTGCAGCCGTTCCTAAGGGAAATGCATCAACGCTGTCATCAATCGCAAAACGAAACCGTGTTTTACTTTCATCACCAAGAATATATGTTTGAATTTTTGTGTTTGATGGATACCATTTTACATCGCGCGGCGCGCCGGTGTTTAAATATTCTCGAAGTAAAAATGAAGTTGCCGCTGTATTCCATCCATATTTTAGTTGCGCAGCACCTGCATTTCCAGAAATGTGAGGAACTCGAACAGTTGAAGAGAACAACCACTTTGCGCTATCAACAATTACTCCGACAGTTGATCCGCTGGCTGTGGGCTGCAACCATGAAGCTACCGACGTGTTAAAATCATCAATTGTAGTATATGCAGATGAGCCGCTGAAGACAGAAAAATTTTTATAGATCGCCGTAGAAATTGCATTCCCAGAAAGATCTTTAACGTTGGCAATACTGATACGATATAATTTACCGGCATCCAAAGCAGTTGTAGTGTACACATTTACCGCGCTGAAAACATTTCCTTCCCAATATTGAACTTGCTGTGTTTGCAAAATTGCCTCTCCGGTAGAACTTTCAATCTTAATTGTAGATGTCGTTACAGATGAAGGATCGAGGCGTTCGTTAAATTGAATATTGAAAATCTGATTTGGTGAAATCGGAATATTTGCATCGGTCGGATACACCGATACGACAAGCGGTGCTGTAATATCATTCGATCCGGTTTTAAATTGCAAAACAAACTGATCGCCTGCAATTCCATCACCGTTTCCATCAATTTGAATTCCATTCATTCCTTTCGCAATAGCCGCAATAGTAAGCGTAAAATTTGTTTTGATCGGCAACGGCAGTGTTGGTTTAATCACCAATTGCGTATTTGAATTTGACCACGTAAACGTATTGGCAAAATTCGGAGTAATGGAAAGCGAAGAACGAATAGAAGCAGTGTCCATTGACTTAGAAAATCTGATCCCAATAATATTGGTAACGCTGTAATTGGTATCGCCTGCCACCGGTTGTGTGAAAGTAACTTTGGGTGGAATTATATCATACAATGTGCGGTCTGCAAATGTTGTTGATTGCAACGTAACGTTAATACTTACGGAATCCATTTTGTAATTCGGCGTTTCAAATCGAACAATTTTCTGACCGGGTGTTAGCGAATCGAACATATAAAAACCGTTATTAAACAAATCGCCGATATAGACTTTGTTTTCAGGCAATAAACGAACGACTGTTTGGTTCATCGGTTTCGCACCATTTGCATCCAATTGAATTCCGGCAATAATTCCCCCCGAATCTTTCGGGCATCCGTAATATTGCAGAAAGCCGTTCATAATAGCATACGATTCCATTTTTAGGTAGTTGTTGTTCAATAAGCGACGCGCTTCCGGAAATCCATCATGAAAAGAACCTTCGGAAAGTTGACCCGGCATTATTAATCCATTTAATACACCAAGATTATATCCACCGCTTGTACCGCCATAAAATGTATAATCCAAATACACTCCTGCTGTACCGGTATTTCCGCTTGATGCGCTGGTGCGAAGATGCGATCTAATATGAGTGTAGATATTTCCGGACATTGGAATGGTTTGCGGGAATGCTGCCTGTCGTGTTGGTATATTTTCTTTGATCAATACCATCGAATAGAAACCGCCGCCTGCATTACTGTGAATGGAATGAAACCAATGCACATTGTTAGCGTTTGCGAATTGCGAACGTGCTGAAAGAGATGGCTCATATGGATCATTTGTGGGATGATCTGCATAGACACTATCATTACGATTGTGATTGCGTGTTAGAAATACAGTCGCCCCACGAGCTTGTAGCATCGGTCTTAGCCACAATGCTTTTTGAAAATTTCCTTCAGATTCCCAAAATACATTTCCGGGATCCGGTTCTATGCGCCGATCATTTGCAGCATTATTTCCACCATGTCCGGGATCAATACATATTTTTAATCCTGATAAATTATTCGGCGGCTGGGCAATAGCAATTGATACTGAACACTTGATAATGAATATTAAAAAAATAATACGTTTCATGTTATTGAACCTCCTCATACGTCAGAAGCAGCAACTCACCTGCGGCTGTATTTACA
>JANONI010000259.1:0-10868 GCA_031420755.1 Bacteroidota bacterium
TTATATGATGCTCGATTATCTTGCCGAAGTGACGATGTCTATAATGCAGAAACAGAAATTGAAAGATCCGAAACTAGGGTATGCTAAAGATTTGGTTTCTGTCTTTGATGAAATTCTTCCCGACATTGTTCAAAAAGGAATTAAGGTTATCACCAACGGCGGCGGAGTCAATCCGTTAGCATGCAGAGATGCTATTTTTGCTGTTGCTAAAAAACATAACATCAAAAATCTAAAGATTGGTGTTGTCTATGGTGATGATATTCTTCCCGATATTGATACACTCGCTTCAAAAGAAATGTATCTCGATAATATGGAAACGGGCGAGAAACTTTCCACGGTTCGTCAGCACGTCATCAGCGCGAATGTTTATTTTGGCGCGCAACCGATTGTTGAAGCATTGAAGCAAGGCGCGCAGATTGTTATTACCGGAAGAACGACAGATACCGGATTAACGCTCGCACCGATGATGTATGAGTTTGATTGGAAGTGGGATGATTGGAATAAAATTGCAGCAGGTACGGTTGCAGGTCATATCCTTGAATGCGGCGGTCAAGCAAGCGGCGGAAATTTTACCGGAGATTGGAGAAATGTTCCCGATCTGGCAAATATAGGATTTCCAATTGCGGAAGCATTCCCAGATGGAAAATTTGTTATCACAAAACATGAAAATACAGGCGGACTTGTTTTAAGTGCGACTGTAAAAGAACAATTGCTGTATGAGATCGGCAATCCGAAAAATTACATCACTCCAGATTGTATTGCAGATTTTACTTCTATTCATTTGAATGACGTTGGACTTAATAGAGTTGAAGTATTTGGAATTGAAGGGAAGCCCGCAACAGATTCTTACAAAGTTTCGATGGCATATTTTGACGGCTACACTGCTTTTTCTACTTTAACGTATGCCTGGCCCGATGCGTTGGATAAAGCAAAAAGAGCAGATGAAATTCTTCGGGATCGGTTGAAGAATCTTCATTTGCAGTTTGATGAAATCCGAACCGAATTTTTGGGATACGATTCTTCTTTTGGTCGGCTTGCCCAACATCCTGAAATGTTGAATGAAGTTGTTATGCGAGTTGGTGTACGGGGAAAAGATAAGAATGCAATTGAACGATTCAGTCGTGAAATAGCGCCGCTTATTTTAACAGGTCCTCCTTCCGTTACTGGTTTTGCAGCAGGAAGACCGAAGCCGAGCGAAGTGATTGCGTATTGGCCCGCATTGATTCCAAAATCCGCAGTGAAGCCGAAAGTTGAGGTGAATGAATTGTGACAAACCATGAAATGCAAACTATAATTTTAAATGAATTAAAAAAGAATGATGCTTCATACATTGGAATTTTTGGTTCATTCGCCAGGAATGAAATGCGAGAAGAAAGCGATATTGATGTTTTGGTTGAATTTAACGGCAGAATTTCTTTGTTGGAATTGGTTGGTATTGAGATTGATTTATCAGAGCGAGTTGGAAGAAAAGTGGATTTGGTTACGCGCGGTGCAGTATATCCAAAATTGTGGACATATATCGAAAAGGATTTAAAAGTTCTTCATCAATGAAAAAAATAACCACTCAGCGAATTATTAATGGATAACATACGAAGGATGCTTACGTATGTATGTCCGAAGGACTCTTCGAGCTTCGCATCGTATAATTTCCTCTCAACAGAGCGTCTCCGTAGGAGACAAATGTTTGTAGCAAAAAAACGAAACAATAACCCGACTCCGTCAGGGGTCGTATGGTTGCTTCAATCATAACATGATCAGCAATGAACATTCCGCTCCGC
This sequence comes from Bacteroidota bacterium, assembly GCA_031420755.1. Classification (GTDB taxonomy): domain Bacteria; phylum Bacteroidota; class Ignavibacteria; order UBA10030; family UBA8401; genus UBA8401. The sequence goes on from JANONI010000259.1 coordinate 1,779, forward strand.
TGGAGCGGAGAATGGGTTTTGGATATCAATCTACAAACATACGAGTCCTAACGGACTCTGATAATGGAAACAGAAAAAACATATTGGAGTGAGTATTTACAAAATTCCATAGAAAAAATACTACAATGAAAATTCAACTTATTCAAATTGCCCATGCCCGATCCGGAGACAAAGGAGATACAGGAAATGTTGGTGTAATAGCACGCAAGCCGGAGTATTATCCATTATTAGTAAAATATCTTTCTGTGGATAGAGTGAAAAAACATTTTGATGGAATATGTTTAGGTCAAGTTGAACGATTTGAACTTGCGAATATTGGAGCTTTAAATTTTTTACTTCACCAATCACTTGGTGGAGGCGGTACAAAATCATTAAAGAATGATGCTCAAGGTAAAATATTGAGCAGCGTGATGTTGAGAATGGAATTTGATATAGAGGAAACCATATAATGTTTGAATCATCAAAAGGTGAGTTACAAAAACTGCAGGATCGTCACACCCAACTTCGGGGGTATCTTTGACATCACTGTCAAACAAAGCGAAATAGATGTTCTTCAACAAAAAACGACCGAGCCAAACTTCTGGAATGATAATGTTGCTGCACAGAAAGTGATGCAGGAGATCAATTCCCGTAAATCGTGGGTTGATTCATGGCTTTCTGTAAAGCGAATGCTTGAAGATGCACAAACGATGATTGAACTTTCAGAAGAATCGCAGGACGAATCGTTACAGAACGATATTGACAATGAATTTTTGAAGGTGAAAAATGCATTTGCCGATATAGAATTTCGGAACATGCTCAGTGGGGATGATGACAAGCGTACGGCAATTTTAACTGTGCATTCCGGTGCTGGCGGAACTGAATCTCAGGACTGGGCAGAGATGCTGTTACGGATGTATACTCGATGGTGTGAGAAAAAAGGATATAAAATTTCTCTGGCAGAACGTCAAGATGGCGATGGGGCGGGAATAAAAAGCGCGACAATTGAAGTTGTCGGAGATTTTGCATACGGTTATCTGAAAGCGGAAATTGGTGTACATCGGTTAGTGAGAATTTCTCCGTTTGATGCAAACAAACGAAGGCATACTTCTTTCGCTTCGGTTTTCGTTTATCCTGAAATTGAAGATGATGTAGCGATAGAAGTTAATCCAGCCGATGTTGAAATGGACACGTACCGCGCCGGTGGTAAAGGGGGACAAAATGTTAATAAAGTCGAAACTGCGGTCAGGCTTCGTCATATTCCAAGTGGCGTAGTAGTTGCTTGTCAGGAAGAACGTTCACAATTCCAAAACCGCGAACGAGCAATGAAGATGCTTAAATCTCGTTTGTATCAAATTCGCAAAGAAGAAGAAGAAGCGCGACTTGCAGTAATAGAAGGAACGAAGAAGAAGATTGAATGGGGAAGTCAGATACGGTCATATGTATTCCATCCATACAATATGGTGAAAGACCATCGCACGGAAGAAGAAACCAGTGACACTCAAGGTGTGATGGATGGTGAATTAGATAAATTTATCAAGGCATTTTTAATGCAGTCCAGCCTGCCTGACCGGCAGGCAGGCAATGCGAAGCATCCTTCGGATCATAATGTTGCATAAAATGACATTCATTTTATTTACCGCTATACGTTTCTTACAGTTTCAAAAATCCTCTCGATCACAGAGCTTCATTTCATTTGTTACAGTAATTGCCATCACTGGTGTTATGCTGGGTGTTGCATCGCTTATTATTGCTTTAACAATTCTTGGCGGGTTTGAAAAAGAGTTGAAAGAAAAAGTAATCGGCTTTGCTACACATATTCAAGTTACAACATATCTCAATCAACCAATTCGTTATTATCAAAACATCGAAGCGAAATTAAAGAAAGAGATACCTCAAATACGTTCGGTTTCTGCTTATGTAGCAAAAGAAGGTATGATTAATTATGGCGATGTTACCGAAGGGATCATCATTAAAGGAATAGAACAGGTTTCCTCGGACACCGGTGTTAAAAAATATCTTGTCCAAGGAAATATTAATTTTGAAAAAATTAGCGATGGATTATACGGATGTGTTATTGGCAAAAAATTATTGAATACGCTTGGTGCAAAACTTACGGACACAGTATTCGTGTTCGGTCTGCAAGGTCACATTCAGACGTCGATTGCTCCAAATGTTATTGCGTTTGTAATTCAAGGTGTGTATGAATCAGGAATGTCGGAATACGACGATATTTATCTTTTTGCTGGAATTCCTTCCGTTCAACAATTGATCAATTTTGACGATGCAGTAACAGGATTTGAAGTGATGGTAACTGATGTTGAGATGTCTCCTGAAATTGCCAAATCCATTATGGATGTGTTGGGGTATCCTTTCAACGCGCGAACACTTTTTCAATTATATCGAAATTTATTTACGTGGATAGAATTGCAGAAAGAACCGATTCCTTTAATTTTAGGACTCATTATTGCTGTTGCTGCAGTAAATATTATCGGAACATTGCTAATGCTTGTTCTTGAAAAACGTAAACAAGTCGGGATATTGCGGTCATTAGGTGCATCGGCGCGTGATATCAAAAGAATTTTCTTGATTAACGGGATACTCATAGCAATTGTCGGAATTGTTTTCGGCAATCTGTTTGCGTTTTCTGTCTGCTGGCTTCAGTTGGAATATCAATTCTTCTCCCTTCCATCGACAATTTATTTTATGAAGACAGTTCCCATCTATTTCAGGATAGAAAATTTTGCAATCGTTTCAATCATCAGTTTTATTCTTTGTGTTGGCGCAGCATATATTCCGGCACGCCTTGCCTCTAAACTTGATCCAATCAAAGCAATTCGGTTAGGATAATGAGATATACTTTTTTTATAGCGAAACGATATTTACTTGTTAAAAAAGATGCGAGTTTCATTACCGTTATTTCGTTGATTTCAATTTTCGGTGTAACCATTGGTGTTGCTGCACTCATCGTTGTACTTTCCGTCTTCAATGGCTTTAATGGTCTTGTAACAGATATTTTGATTGGTTTTGATCCCCATGTGAGAATTCTAACAACAAAAAGCACAGCTTCCTCAGATATCGCTGACTTAAAAAATAATCTCTCATTGCAGAACAATATTGCCGCTCAGTCAGAATTCGTTTCGGGGAAGGGAATGTTGATATCTAAAAAAACGACAAAAGTAATTTTTATTAAAGGATTAGAGACAGAATCAATTTCTAAAGTTTCCGGTGTGTCATCAAGTCTAATTATAGGAACGACAAAGTTTACAGAATCAAGCAATGAAATTGTGATTGGTTACAGCCTTGCCGACAAATTAGGAATAGGTGTTGATGATACCGTCTTTGTTGTAACAACCGCAGGTGTTCAAAATGCTTTATCTGGGATTGCATTGCCTCAATTATTTTCGCTAAAAGTTATTGGAATTTATGAAGCGAGAAATAAAGATTACGATGGTCTTTATGCATTCACATCGCTGCGTACAGCGAAGCAATTATTTGCAACAAAAAACGTTCAAGGTTTTGATTTTCGATTACACTCCATTGGCGGCACGGAATCATTTGTTGAAACAATACAAACACGATTTGGTGAAAAATTTGTTGTTCAATCTTGGTACGATCTTCACAAAGATCTATATTCCGTAATGCAAGTGGAACGCTGGACTGCATTTATCATTCTCACATTAATTATTGCTGTCGCATCGTTTAATCTTCTCGGTTCGTTGACAATGACCGTAATAGAGAAAACCCGTGATATTGGAATACTAAAAGCGATGGGCGCAACGCAGAAAGATATACTTTCAATATTTCGTATAGAAGGATTTCTTGTCGGAATATTTGGTTCATTATTTGGTCTTGGATTGGGATCATTGATCTGTTGGCTGCAAATAGAATTTCATTTGTTTGCACTCGATTCAAACGTATATATCATTCCGGCAATTCCGATAGAGATGAGAGCAATGGATTTGATTTTGGTTCCGCTTTCTGCATTAATTCTATGTTCACTTGCAGCATATTATCCGTCAAAACGGGCGGCTCAATTGCAGCCGTCAGACGCAGTTCGTTGGGAGTAATAATGATTCTTGAAGTAAAAAATATCCATAAGCAATATCGAACCGGTGTTTCAAACCAACTTCATGTGTTGAAAGGTGTCTCTCTTTCATTCAATGCAGGAGAAATTGTTTCCGTTGTCGGTCAATCGGGCGCAGGGAAGAGCACATTAGTTCACATTTTAGGATTATTAGATCGACCATCGAGCGGTGAAATTATTTTTGAAGGGAAGGATGTTACGAATCTTTCTGATGAACAGATTTCAAAAATTAGAAACCTGAATATTGGTTTTGTTTTTCAATTCCATCATTTACTTTCGGAATTTACCGCGTTGGAGAATGTAATGATGCCTGCAATGATAGCAGGAAAGAATGGAAAAGACGAAATTGCGAATGCAAAATCACTTCTCCATGAAGTTGGTTTATCAGATAGAGAAAATCATAGACCAAATGAACTTTCCGGTGGTGAACAGCAGCGTGTTGCAGTTGCCCGTTCTTTAATGAATTCCCCAAAAATTATTTTTGCCGATGAGCCATCAGGCAATTTAGATTTAGAAAATGCTGAAAAACTTCATGATCTACTGTTTAATCTTCGTACAAAGTATAAACAAACCTTCGTAATAGTTACCCATAACAAAGATCTTGCAAACCGGTCTGACCGCATTATAACCCTTTCAAATGGAATGATAGTTTAGTATTTGAAAAAACAGTTATTGACATTAGAGCATTATGTTGTTATATTATCACTCGGAATATGGGAGTGCTAAGAATAGTATTACCCATAACTTGAATTAAATCAATATGTTATAAGGAGGCTCTATGAAAATTCATCCATTATCTGATCGAATTGTGGTAAAACCTGCTGAAGCTGAAGAAAAGACCAAAGGTGGTCTTTATCTGCCAGATACAGCGAAAGAAAAACCAGTTTGGGGAGAAGTAATTGCTGTAGGTCCAGGAAAGACTTCGGAAGACGGGAAAAAAATTCCGATGGAAGTAAAAGTTGCAGATAAAGTGTTATACGGAAAATATTCCGGCACAGAAGTTTCTGTTGATGGGCAAGAAGTTCTCATCATGCGGGAAAGCGACATCTTTGCAATTATGCCGAAATAATTTTTTTGAAAAATACAATAATTAAGGAGATAAAACTATGGCTTCGAAAATAATTACATTTGAATTTGATGCACGTGCCGGCTTAAAACGCGGTGTCGATCAACTTGCGAATGCTGTAAAAGTAACACTCGGACCGAAAGGCCGAAATGTTGTTATCGATAAAAAATTTGGCGCACCGACAATTACAAAAGACGGTGTTACCGTTGCTAAAGAAATTGAATTGGAAGATCCAATTGAGAACATGGGTGCTCAGATGGTTCGTGAAGTTGCTTCCAAAACATCGGATGTTGCCGGCGATGGTACAACCACCGCTACCGTTCTTGCTCAAGCGATCGTTCGCGAAGGCTTAAAGAATGTAACTGCCGGTGCAAATCCAATGGATTTGAAACGCGGAATTGATCTTGCTGTTACAAAGGTCATTGAACGCTTGAAAGCAATGAGCAAACCCGTAAGCGGAAAAAAAGAAATTGCTCAAGTTGGAACAATTTCAGCAAACAACGATCCGACAATCGGAAATTTGATTGCCGATGCAATGGAAAAAGTCGGTAAAGACGGTGTTATCACCGTTGAAGAAGCAAAGGGTACTGAAACAACGATGGATGTTGTTGAAGGTATGCAGTTCGATCGTGGTTATCTTTCACCATATTTCGTTACCAATGCTGATACGATGGAAGCTGAGCTTGAAAATCCTTACATCCTCATCCACGACAAGAAAATCAGCGCAATGAAAGATCTTCTTCCGATTCTTGAGAAGATGGCACAATCAGGCCGTTCGATTCTTATTATCGCCGAAGAAGTTGAAGGAGAAGCGCTCGCGACATTGGTGGTGAACAAACTTCGTGGAACGCTGCGTGTTGTAACAGTAAAAGCTCCAGGATTTGGAGATCGCCGCAAAGCAATGTTGGAAGATCTTGCAGTTCTTACTGGTGCTCAAGTTATTTCAGAAGAAAAAGGTTTCAAACTCGAGAATGCTACACTTGCGTATCTTGGTACGGCTAAGAAAGTTGTTATCGACAAAGATAATACAACGATTGTAGAAGGTGCTGGTACAAAAGAGGATATTAAGAAACGCGTTAACGAAATCAAATCGCAAGTTGATAAAACAACTTCTGATTATGATAAAGAAAAATTGCAGGAACGGCTTGCAAAACTTTCCGGCGGTGTTGCAGTATTAAAGATTGGTGCTTCAACAGAAGTTGAAATGAAAGAAAAGAAAGCCCGCGTTGAAGATGCATTACATGCCACACGAGCAGCCGTTGAAGAAGGCATTGTTCCAGGCGGCGGCGTAGCGTTTCTTCGCGCAGTTGATGTTTTGAATGATTTGAAAACTACAAATGCTGATCAAAAGACTGGTGTCCAAATTCTTCGCCGCGCTCTTGAAGAACCGCTTCGCCAAATTGTTACGAACGCAGGTTTGGATGGATCTGTAGTTGTTGACAAAGTAAGAAATGGAAAAGATGATTATGGGTTCAATGCGTTAACAGAAACCTACGAAAATCTTATCCAAGCAGGCGTTATCGATCCTACAAAGGTTACCCGTGTAGCACTCGAAAATGCAGCAAGCGTTGCATCGTTATTATTGACAACGGAAGCAACAATTGTTGAAAAACCTGAAGCAAAGAAATCAATGCCCGCAATGCCTCAGGGCGGTGGAATGGGTGATATGTATTAATATTTTCGAAAACCTTGTCAAGGTTCTTACCCTTGACAAGGTTGTTTCAAATTCAACCCTCAGTCAAAGTTCTTGGCTGGGGGTTTTTTATTTTCTATATTTCAGAAATGAAAGGAAATTAAATTATGTCGATTCAATCAAAAATAACTCAAATCCAACAAAAACTAAAAGATTATAATCTTGATGGATGGCTGCTCTACAATTTTCGTGGAACTAATCAATTTGCCTCCAAAATATTGGAAATGACTTCCGGCAAACTTTCGTCGCGCCGCTATTTTTATTATATCCCTGCTTCAGGTACACCGCAAAAGTTAGTTCATAGCATTGAACAATTTGATCTTGACCATTTACCCGGAGAGAAGACAATATATAATCAATGGAAAACTCTTCATGAAGGTTTGAAAAAAGTTCTTTCCGGTTCTAAAACTATTTGTATGGAATATTCTCCAAATAATGATATTCCATATTTATCAAAAGTTGATGCCGGTACTATTGAATTTATCCGAACGTTCGGAGTAAATATTATTTCTTCGGGAGACATTGTGCAATATTTTGAGGCGCGATGGAACGATGAACAATATAATGATGCACAAGATACGGCGAACATTTTATTGCGAACGATTGATAAAGCGTTCAATTTTATAGGAGAAAGTTTACGCAGCAAAAAAAAGTTGACTGAGTATGATGTTCAACAATTAATTATGGGTGAATTTGAAAAACATAATCTTACAACTTATGCGCCGGCAAATTGTTCGGTGAATGGGAACGGTGCAAATCCTCATTATGACCCGAGCAAAGAACAATCTTCTGAAATAAAAAAAGGTGATTACATCCTAATTGATTGGTGGGCGAAGAAAAAAAAGTCCGGTGCAGTGTATGCTGATTTTACGTGGGTAGGATATGCGGGGACCGAAATTCCAAAAAAATATCAAGAGGTGTTTGATATTGTAAAAGGTTCTCGTGATGCGGCAGTTGATTATCTGAAAAGAGAATTTGCCGCAGATCGCAAAGTTCGAGGGTGTGATGTTGACGATGTTACAAGAAAATATATAGAAGATCTTGGCTATGGTAAATATTTCGTCCATCGGACAGGACATAATATCGGTGAAGAAGTACACGGCAACGGCACGCATATTGACAATTTTGAAACGATGGATGTGCGGGAAATAATTCCTGAAACTTGTTTTTCCATTGAACCGGGTATTTATTTGCCGGGAGAATTTGGAATTCGTTTGGAAATTGATGTTTACATTTCCAAAAATAAAGAAGTGATTTTGCTTGGAGATAAATTTCAAAAAGAGATTGTTAAGATTGAATGTTAATCCTTGACAAGGTTGGGAAAAAACAAAATCAAACCATTGACACGGTTGCAAGATTATTTTCTCTGCTTCAACAATTTCGTCAAATGCACGGTTGTTGTTCGACAGTTATACTGTCGAACACATGACCATTTCAACAGTTTTACTATTGCGTGGTTTATGTCCGACAGTGCAACTGTCGGACAACTAAGTAATCTTGCTTACCCACCGAATAACAAAAGCCACGAGTGAATCGTGGCTTTTGTTATTCGGTGGGAGATATTTTTAGACTTCCAAAGTCACCCGAACTTGATTTGGTCAATTTCAGAGTGTATATTGTTATCGTTACAACTTTAATGGGGTCATTTAATGGAGAGACAATTTTTGAATTCGTTAGAAGGATTTGATTGGGACGAAGGGAATAGGGAAAAGAATGCGAAGCATGGTGTTGAGTGGATGGAAACAGAAGAAGTTTTTTTCAATCCATCAGTGGTTGTAATAACTGATGTGGATCATTCTACTGAAGAATTACGGTGGAAGATTTTAGGTAAAACTGCCAATAGTCGTTTATTAATTATCGTATTTACGATCAGAAAACAAATGATCCGACCAATTTCTGCTCGATCTATGAATAAAAAAGAAAGGGATTTTTATGAAGAAGAAATTAAAAAAAATACCAAAGTTTAAAAACGAAGACCAAGAGCGTGATTTTTGGGTAAAAAATTCTCCTTTAGATTATGAACATGGTGCAGTTCTTAGAGGAAATCTATTTCCAAACTTAAAACCAACAACAGTTCTTACATCAATCCGTTTGCCTGCATGGCTGTTAGATTCTCTTAAGGGAATAGCAAATAAAAGAGATGTTCCCACGCAATCTTTGATGAAAATATATTTGGCTGAGAAGGTGGAAGAAGAATTACGCAGTTCTGTTCGGCGGTAATGTATTGAAAAACCTTGTCAAGGTTACGAAATTTACCTCTAACCT
>JANONI010000260.1:0-1976 GCA_031420755.1 Bacteroidota bacterium
GGTAAAAAACATTTTGGTTGGGACGAATGACAACGTTTTATCTCCTTTTAAGATTAGTAAATAAAAAAAAGTGTTATAGTGATCTAGAATTTTTTCTTCATAGATCAATCAACGTGTGTTGTGATCGTTTGAGCGATGTGAAATATACAGATACTTACAAAAAATACAAACAGAAAAATTGTTAAAATAATTTATAACTCCTCAGCAGAAAAGATTAGCTCTACGAGTCGTAGACCACTAATTACACGAATTTTAAAGAAAATATGTCTTCTCAATTTGTGGCATTGAAATATTGATCTCATTATTATTACAGTACCAATCTTTTCCATTCTAACGAATCTTTCCCAAAATTAATTATTAACCCCACGTTCAACTTTGATGCAGCAAGATAATTTATGGTTCGCGCAAAAAATTCATCTGCAATTCCAGTACAACTTTTTATTTCAAGAATAATTTTATCAAAAACAATGAAATCCGCATAAAATTTATGGGGAAGAACAATTTCTTTATACTGAATGGTATATTCCTTTTCGCGTTCATAAGGATAATTTCTGTTGTTGAACTCATATTCAATCGCATCGTTGTAAACAATTTCAAGAAATCCCTTTCCTAAATGTTTGTGTACTTCCATACAAACCCCAACGATCTTAAATACTTCTTCTTTGTGTATCAGTTCCATGTGGATTATTTTAAAATTTTTAATTCGTGTAATTCGCGGCAAATAAATTTTCTCTATTGACAGATATCATTTAACTGCTGAGTAATTATAATAATTTTAGGTTAGCCGGGAATCAGCTTCAGAAATTTTCTTTTGCCAATTTTAACGACCGTTGCCTCGTTCAATAGAATTTCAGACTTTGTATCCGAAATTTTCTCATTGTTTATTGAAACCCCACCTTGTTCAATCAATCTGCGTGCTTCACCTTTTGAAGGGACCAGTTTTGTGTCTGTAAGAAGCTGAAGGATATTCACCGAACTTCCTTTGGTTGCGTATTGCATCTCCTCGATCTCGTCTGGAACGTCTTTTCTAACAAATATCCTGTCGAATTCTTCTTCGGATGCCTGAGCAGCTTCTTGAGAATGATAGAGTGTTACAATTTCTCTTGCAAGCCGCCGTTTTGTATCGCGCGGATTATTTGCAATCGCGGTTTTTATCGCAGCCAATTCCGAATTTGGAATATTGGTCGCGAGCAGGAAAAAATCATACATCAACTTGTCCGGAATGGAAAGTGTTTTCCCAAATATTTCTCTTGGTGAATCACTGATTCCAATATAATTATCCAACGACTTGCTCATTTTTTCAATACCGTCTGTTCCGGGAAGAATCGGCATTGTTAAAATCACTTGAGCTTCTTTCCCAAACTGGCGTTGTATTGCACGACCAACAAGCAGGTTGAATTTTTGATCGGTTCCTCCGAGTTCAACATCACTTTCAATCGCAACGGAATCCATTGCCTGCACCAATGGATACAAAAATTCGTGGAGTGAAATGGGTTCTTCGTTGTTGAATCGTGTATGAAAATCTTCACGTTCTAACATTTGTGAGACAGTGTATTTGCTTGCCAATGTTATTACTTCCGCAAAACTCATTTTCCCCAGCCACTCGGAATTATAAATCATTTTGATATTTTTATCCGATAGGATTTTCTTTGCCTGATCGAAATAGGTTTCACCGTTCTTTCTAGTTTCTTCAAGTGATAGGGAGGGGCGTGTCTTACTTTTTCCAGAAGGGTCGCCGATCATGCCGGTAAAATCTCCGACAATGAGAATTGCCATGTGACCCAGATCCTGAAATTGCCGAAGTTTTCTCAAGACAACAGAATGTCCCAAATGAAGATCAGGTCGGCTTGGATCGCACCCAAGTTTAACGATCAACTGTTTATTGGTTTTGATTGATTTTTCGATCTTACGAACGAGGTCATCTTCAGGAATTATTTCCGAAACGCCTCGTTTGATAACATCCATTTGTTCATTTA
>JANONI010000261.1:0-1774 GCA_031420755.1 Bacteroidota bacterium
ACAATTGATCAAACACTTCCACATAAATTGTATATCTATGTTCATATCAGTTTCACCATGTTTTTCGTATTGGATGCGTTTCGGTATTAAAAACAACGGAACCCAACGATATGGTTCCTGTTGGCACCAATAGAAGATAAATATTTTTCATCGAATCAGTAACATTTTTTTTGTTTCGGTAAAATTCTTTGCTTGTCCGCCAGCTCTTTGGCGGGCTTGTCCGCCGTCTGTTTGGCGGGCTTGTCCGCCGTCTGTTTGGCGGATTTGCAATCGGTAGAAATATGTTCCCGAAGGAGCTTCTTCATCACTTTCAATTTTTCCATCCCACGAAACTTTGAAATTTCCCTTTTTAACGTTGTCATTAAAGAGTGTTCGCATCCACGCTCCGGTAATATCATAAATGGAAATTGTTGCATACCCATCCTCAGGAATCGAGAACTCGATGGTTGTCTGCGGATTGAATGGGTTCGGATAATTCTGTTGCAGTGAATGTGTTGAAGGTGCAGAATTTTTATTTTGGAAAATTCCCAGCGATGTTCCGGGAGAATATTTCCACACTCCTTGACCGGAAACGTACATTAATGAATCATTAATCTTCCGAAAACGATTCAAACTGTTTCCAATGGTCATGGATGTCCACGTTTCGCCGCCATCCGTTGTTTGTTTCGGACTCAGTGATGTTCCGCCAGCCCAACCGAGTGTATCATTTAGAAAACCAATTCCCTGAACAAAATATCCTGTTGTAGAAAATTGTTTTGCATTCCATGTTACGCCGCCATCGGTAGTTTTTAAAAAGAAAACCGGCGCAACATTATTATTTCGTTGCAAACTTACGTAACCGATCTTTCGTGAAGGGAAATTGATCTTCCATGCCCATTCATTTATGCGCGAAGTTGTGTACGCGGTATCCCACGTTTCACCCGCATCCGATGTTGACAAAATAATTCCTCTTGAAATTTCATGAGTCGTATCGGTCAATCCGATAATGATTCCGCTATCGTTGGTGAAAAAACGAACATCAATCAGTCCAGCAGTATAATTTGTCATATTCTTGGCGATCCATGTCGTTCCGCGATCCGTTGTTTTGTAGAACCACGCCGGTCCACGCACTCTGCCGACAGCGTAAATAATAGAATCGTTGAACACGTGCATTCCGCAAAACCCCCGTTCAATTATTTTGCTGGTCAATTGCGGTTCAGTATTCCAATTCAATCCGCCGTTGGTTGTTTTATAAAGAATGACACTGTCTTTTGCGTTGGGATTATTCACATCGCCCCAGCCGAGCGCGCCGGCATATCCGTTGAGAGAATCAAAAAAACCGACGGAACGAAAATGAGTAAATGTTCCATTATTCAATTGCCGTATCCATAGTTGGCCGCCATCCGTTGTTTTATGGATTTGTCCGATACCGTTAGCAGCCCATCCCAAGTGCGAATTGAGGAAGAAGATATCGTTGATCCGCGAGCTATTATTGGTATAATCGAAATTTGTCTTTTTCCATGTTAACGGCTGCTGTGCCGAAACGAACGAAATAAACAGTACCGTAACAAGAAGAGTTCTTTTCATTGAGAGAGTGGTTAAAGTGATGAGCGGCGAATAAGCACTACGACAGAGTAGCAAAAAATAAATTTTGATTCAACCCTTGCAATGAATTAAAAAAAAACGTATAATCGCACATCAATTAATCCACCTATTTTTTAATTATTTACAGGAGTTCCCTATGAAACGCTTGTCCAAACAAGTTGTTGTTCTTCTTCTCGTTGCAACAATGGCA
>JANONI010000262.1:0-11583 GCA_031420755.1 Bacteroidota bacterium
GTTGATAACTCTAAAGTGGAGAACAATTTCAAAAATTATACGTTTTTTAAAACCCTGTGGGTAAAGTAATTACTTTTATTGCTGATATTTGAGGTCTATCCCACACAATTTTTAAAAATCTTTGTTTTGACACAGTCTCGACACCTTTGGTGGTTGCTTGCACAGATTACATTTTGTCTACGACCCTTAGGGATGTTTTTAGTCTACGACTCGTAGAGAGATGCCCGTATGTTTGTTGGGAATCAAAGCGTTCAATCCAAAAAGTATTTACTTCCTGACTATTTCCATTTACTCCAATCAAGAGTCCACTTACAAGATACAGCATTCCAAACTCAGTTTCTTTCGTTTTTACAGCATTGTTAGTTGCAATAATTTGGCGAATTGCTTTTTCCAGTTCAGCCCAATTATCTTAAGAGCATCTCTCTACGAGTCGTAGACTAAATAATTTTGGGACTAAGAACTGAACCGTTCGCTTTAAGCGAACGGTTCAATGTCGCGCGCGCGAATTCATCAATAATAGGTTTTTAGTCTACGACTCGTAGAGAGATGCCCTTTAGCAAATCCTAACTCGAACAGAAATTTAGATTTATCGTTTCGTGTTCGCGGAAGGAGTAAATAATCCTTAATTTTAGCAGGTGAAATGACGGATTGTTCTGGTAATTTCATTGAAAATTTACAGTTTATTTAGTGATAAATTACAAAAAGCGTACTAAATGTCAAAATTTATTGCATCTCGTAATCTCAACCTCTATATTAGCCCACGTTTTACAATTATGAATCTTAGCCAACATACCAAAACATTGTTATCGACCATCAGTGAAGTCTCCGGTAAAACGCTGAAGCGTTCATTGGATCTTGGCGCATTGATAGAAATCGCAGAGCAGCATTCCATGCATGATCAATTGAACGATCTTGCGTTCTCCTCAAAATTCATTATCAAATCGTTCGATCTGATGCAGCGCATTGGTAAGGATGGTAATGGATACGAAAAACTTTCCAAAGAATTTTCTAATCAGACACAAAAAACTCAAGGATTGATAAAACAATTTCTCGACCGCGCCGATGCAATGACCAAAGCGCATTTTACGGGAAATTATCTTGAGATGAATACACTGACGATGCAAAACCTGATGCAGCTCTTTCACGACTTAGGCTGCTACAAAAATTATCAGATAGATCAACGAAACTAACGAGATAACTTACACGCAGAGGGCACTGAGGATACGATAGAAAAATTCTCAACTATTTCTCTGTGAACTCTGTGGCAAGAATGCTTTTCGAAAGGAAATTCGTATGGCTAAGAAGTTAATAAAAAATACCAAAAAAAAGATTAAACATCGCGCTATAAAAAAATCAAAAAAAAATGCAGTGATTAAATATAAATCCAGCCCAATAAAAAAGAAGTTAAAAGCACGTCTGCCAAAAATAAAACGTGCTGAAAAAATCTCCCGTTCATTAGCGCACTTACCTGTGTCATCTGTGCAACCATCTGCGCTATCAGCGCAATCATCTGCGAAATCACTTAAGCATAATCCGTACGAAGATGTGCTTCATAATTTCGAATTAGCTGCAACGAAGCTCAATCTGAACGAAGATATTGCAATGCTTATTCGCACGCCAGACAGAGAATTGCGCGTTGAACTTCCGGTGATGATGGATGATGGAAAGCTGCATTCCATTACCGGTTACCGTGTGCAGCATAATAACGCACGCGGACCGTACAAAGGAGGAATCCGCTATCATCAAGAAGTTGATCTTGATGAAGTGCGCGCTCTTGCTTCGTTGATGACGTGGAAAACTTCCGTTGTTGATATTCCTTTTGGCGGCGCAAAAGGGGGAGTGACGATTGATCCGCTAAAATTATCTGCCGGAGAATTGGAACGACTGACGCGTGAATTCACTTCCAAGATAGACCTTATCATCGGACCGTCGGAAGATATTCCTGCGCCGGATGTGAATACAAATGCGCAGACGATGGCGTGGATGATGGACGAATACAGCAAATCTCACGGCTATTCGCCCGCAGTTGTTACAGGAAAACCGATTGAACTCGGCGGATCGTTGGGACGAGAAGAAGCGACTGGACGCGGAGTTTGTATTGCGCTGCGTGAAGCGTCAAGAACATTTCATTTAGATTTAAAAAAGATCACTGTTGCGGTTCAAGGATTTGGAAATGTTGGTTCGCACACGGCGCGAATTCTTGAACAGGAAATGGGAGTGAAAGTTGTTGCAGTGAGTGATGTGAAAGGGGGAGTGTATAATCCGCGCGGAATTCGGTACGACAGCGCAGTGAATCAAATGAAAAATACCGGAAGCGTACTGGGACTTAAAGGGGGCGTAAAATTAACGAACGAAGAACTGCTGGAATTAAAATGTGATGTGTTGATTCCCGCAGCATTGGGAAATCAGTTACGCGCCGATAATGCGCACAACGTTAAAGCAAAATTGATTGTTGAAGCAGCGAACGGACCGACAACATACGAAGCAGATGAAATATTTGCGTCGCGAAACATCCCGGTCATTCCTGATATTTACGCAAATGCTGGTGGAGTAACTGTCAGTTATTTTGAGTGGGTGCAGAATGTGCAGCGCTTTCGCTGGGATTATGCACGAGTGTTGGCTGAACTCGAAAAGACAATGACATCAAGTTATGCTGCTGTTCTTCATATTTCGGAGAAATATAAAGTGCCGATGCGTATTGGCGCATTTATTCTTGCGGTTGAACGAGTTGCGAAAGCTGCGAAGTTGAGAGGAATTTAAAGTTCTAAAACCTTGCGAAGGTTTCCCGCCAAACCGCCAATAATGCGGCGGTCAAGAATGAAAGCGGGCAAGTAAACCTTCGCAAGGTTACAATTTTTTTTGTTCGACAGTTATACTGTCCGAAGGACACTTGTGTCGAACACATAACCTTTCGCGACAGTTTAATGACAAAACCATCGAGACTGTGTCAAAAGTGTATTGCCGACCTCTCTACGAGCCATAGGCTGGTCGGCACTTTTAATTGTAAAAACAATGAAAATAGTAACATCGCCGAACGGAGTTCCGCGATGTTACTATTTTTGACACAGTCTCCATCCCCTTGGGACTGTCGCAACTAAGATTATATTTTATCATTTTTGATGACACTTCAACAAAACGACACTTTAAACAAAGAAATTAGTTTCAACAACCATATCGTTAATGTCAACGAAATGGTTTAAACAATAAATAGTCGAGCCTTAAAAAGTCTTCATCACCACAACCTTGTCAAGGTTATGCTTATAGATTTGTAAAAATTGGAACACTTTTCGTTGTAGATCAATAAACCTTGACAAGGTTTCTTACTTTTTAAGGGACGACTAAATAAATATGGCAAAAGAAATATCAAAACAAGCATTAACTGTTTTTGAACAGATAAAGCAAAAAGACAAAAACGGAAACGAATACTGGAGTGCCCGTCAGCTTGCAAAAGTGTTGGAATATACCGATTTCAGAAACTTTCTTACTGTTATCAACAAAGCAAAAGAAGTTTGCATAAAAAACGGACAGCCAGTTGAACATCACCTCGTTGATTTCAACGAGGTGATAATACATGGCAATAATGCAACGCTGTTACTACAAATGTGATCGTTTTCGTCCACGTTTCTTGTTCTATGAAAAAGGAAATCTTATGAAAAAAATCTCTCTGTTTTTTGTATTGGTCATCATTGCCAATTCATTTCTCTTCAGTCAAACAAAATCTGGAATTGAAGTCCTTGCCGAATCCAATTTCAAACTACTGCAAGGAAAACGTGTCGGACTCATCACTAATCCGACAGGAATTTCATCCAACTATATTTCAACCGTTGATATTCTTGCAAAAGCAAAGGGCGTTAATCTTGTTGCGTTATTCGGTCCCGAACATGGTGTGCGCGGCGATGTTACCGCCGGCGGGAAAGTGGATAATTTTACAGACCCGGCAACCGGACTTCCTGTTTATTCGTTATACGGAAAAACACGCAAGCCCACTCCGGAAATGTTGAAGGGAATAGATGCGCTTGTGTATGATATTCAGGATATTGGTTCGCGTTCCTATACGTTCATCAATACAATGGCGTTGGCGATGGAAGCCGCTGCGGAAAACAATATTGAGTTTATTGTTCTCGACCGTCCGAATCCGCTCAACGGAAACAGAGTTGAAGGAAATGTTCTCGATCTAAAATTCAAATCGTTTGTCGGGCAATATCCAATTCCGTACGTGTACGGAATGACGTGCGGAGAACTTGCCGAACTGTTGAACAATGAAGGATGGCTTGAAGATCAAAAAAAATGTAAACTGACTGTGATCAAAATGGAGAATTGGAAACGATGGATGCATTGGGAGAATACAAAACTTCCGTGGGTATTGACCTCGCCGCATATTCCAAATTCACAAACGGCGTTGTACTATTCCGCAATCGGGATGGTGGGAGAATTGGGAACAGTCAATATTGGTGTTGGTTATACAATGCCGTTCCAGCTTGTCGGGCAGGAATGGATCAACGGATCACAACTTGCAGATGCACTGAATGCAAAACAACTTCCCGGAGTTATTTTCAGGCCGCTTTCATTCAAACCGTATTATGGAAAGCAGATTGGAAAACAACTTTCTGGTGTGCAGATTCATATAACTGATAACGCAACGATCAATCTTACGAACATTCAACTGCATGTTATCGAAGTACTCATAAAATTATATCCGGATAAAAACCCATTCGTGCTCGCCGATTCAAACCGAAATGCAATGTTCGATAAAGTTGCAGGAACCGATGACGTGCGGAAGAAATTAACGAATGGCGTTTCTGCATCAACGATCATTGAGTCGTGGCAAAACAATGTCGCCCAGTTTATGAAAGTGCGAAAAAAATATTTGCTGTATGAGTAAACGATATTTCGAAAAAATATTTTTTTATCACGCTGTTACTTGGTGCGTATCGACATAGGTAGCTGGAATCCACAAAAAGATTTAAATATATATTTTCAAAAACATCTGAAAGCGCATCGTCCATTCACTTTTTAGATAAAAAAATTTGTTTTGAACGTTTTCCATTCTAATATAACTTTGAATACTAACCATACGTATCTTATCCTTGGCGCAAACGGTCAACTTGGCAAACAGTTTGCTAAAGACCTAACCATCGGCAACAAAACAGTCATCGCACCAGATGAAAAAGATTGCGATATCACTTCAGTCGATACTCTTTCTCGATTTATCGATTCGGTCAAACCGACAGTCATTATCAATTGCGCCGCCTATAATGCTGTTGATCTTGCCGAACAACAAACAGATACCGCTTATCTGATCAATACTACTGCCGTCAACACTATTGCAACTCTGTGCAATGAAAAAAATATCTTTTTTGTTCACTATAGTTCCGATTATGTGTTCGATGGATCCAAAGGAAATCTTTACACGGAAAATGACACACCAAATCCTTTAAATGTTTATGGCAAAAGCAAGCGTGCCGGAGAAGAAGCAGTTTTCTCTTCCGGCGGTAAATATTTGCTGTTCCGTACAAGCTGGGTCTTTGGTAATGGAGCGCAGAATTTTATCCACAAAATACTGCAATGGTCTCAAAATAATTCCGTGCTAAAATTAACCGCTGATGAAGTATCAGTTCCGACAAGCACGATTGATCTTGTCGATATTACTCTGCAATCGATCAACAAAGGATTGACCGGATTATATCATCTTACCAACAGCGATTATGCATCGCGATATGAATGGGGAAGATACATTGCTAAACAACTGTCATTGCATTCCACGATCATTCCTGTTCCAATGAGCGCATTTCCAAGTTCTGCGCAGCGTCCATTATTTTCTGCAATGTCGAATCAA
Organism: Bacteroidota bacterium; assembly: GCA_031420755.1. GTDB lineage: Bacteria > Bacteroidota > Ignavibacteria > UBA10030 > UBA8401 > UBA8401. The sequence continues at coordinate 5,837 of JANONI010000262.1, forward strand.
TTACTTCAAAACGATCTTGGCATAACAATTCCGGATTGGCGAGATGCGGTGGACAGATTTTTGGTCGAATATCCTATTCAATAATTGAAGATGGCACTAATCTCCTTTGTTCCTCTAGAAAAAATTTCTATATTAAAAGCACTTCAAGGGCGTTTAGCTTCCGCCAAAAGGTGAAGCACGGCGGACAAGCACCTGGTTTAGAGTGCCTGCAAAGTGTTACGTATTTTTTTAGATTGTAAATTTATAAATTTTTAGGGCGTTTAGCTCAGCTGGTTTAGAGCGCCTGCCTTACAAGCAGGAGGTCCGCGGTTCGATCCCGTGAACGCCCACAAAAAAAATCCCCGCCTCGAACGAAAAACATCCTATTCATTAACATAAAAACCTCATGAAAAAGCATATTACACTCGTACTGATTGTATTTTGCATCTCGTCCATTTCGTTGAATGCGCAATACAAAAAAAAGGTCGTATCGTATGTGAACACAGTTCTGGTTCCTTCAGGATTTGAACTTTCGAGCCGACAAACCAATTTTATCGCTTCCACTGTATCAAAAAGAGTGGTGATGGAGCGATTTAACTATTCGTCGCTGCCGGAGAATGTTATTGCAGATTTTAGCAATGAAGCGTCGAAGATGAATTCGTTCTCTGCTTCAACTGTCCGTCCACTCATCGAAAAAACGCTCGCCCCAAAATTTCTGGAACTGTTAGATTTCAATAAAGAATTGTTGAGCAAACAGAATCTTACAGAATCTGAACGGAATACATTTCTTGCTACAAAAGCGCAGTCTGCCGGACTTTCCGCGGTGCAATTGGAATCGATTTTAAATTCAGGATTCTTCTATGTTCCGTATGTGGAATATTATAAACGTTCTGTTGCGTATGGAGAGCGTGAAGAAAAAAATGATAAAGGGAAAGTTATTCGCAAAGTTCCGACGATAACATATTCTCACGATATTAAACTTGGTCTGCTATGGTATCAATTAAAGATTGACCAATCGAATAAGCCGGCTGTTATTTTTGCGGGAGTATCCAACGGTTGGGACGGCGGAGGGATCGAGCGTTCGGAAACGAAAGATGCAGAGGATAAAGAAGATGCGGATTGGAAAGCATTTGAAGAAACGATCGCAGTTTCTTCGTTCAATATTGCAAATGAAACAAAAAAATTAGATGCGTTTAGACTAACAGGCACCGTGTTTGAAACAACAACCTTTGGCGTGCAACTGAATCTTGGCAGCCGTGAAGGAATCGGTTTGGATGATTCGTATTGGGTAGAAGAATTAGAAGAGAACGAATCCGGAGAGATCATAAAAAGCAGAAGAGGATTTATCAAGATCAGAGAAGTTGGAAACAATAAAAAGGATGAATCTGCTACTTCCTACGGGCAAACAATTACCGGAACAAATTATTCGCCCGGACTTTCGGTAACGGAAATTCCGATGATTGGAATTAACGCAGTTATTGGATTAGGATCGATCCCGGTAAATATTAAACCGTTCGATAACAGTAAAAGTGTAAATAAATTCTCTCTGTCGAAAAATAATTTTAGTTTGAAAGTTACGAGCGAGACAAAATCTGCCATCGGTCCATTTTTATGGTTTCAAGGTAATATTGCGAACAGCACAAAGATCTCTGAACTATGGTTTCATGCTGGTGCAACGCTTGGATTTATGAGTATTGATGGAAAATTTTATCTTCCCACCAAAGGCGTAGAAACTGATATCGACAGTTCCCAAAATATTAGCGTGTCGCTTTCCGGATACGCTAATTTTGGATTAGTGAAAAAATTCTATTTCCGTCGTTTTGGTCTGATATTTCAAGCCGATCTTAAATATTGGCTGACGTATCTTTCTGCAACCGGAAAAGATAAAAACAATGATGATCTCAGTTATTCTCTTACACAAGGTATGTTTGGTATGGACGGCCGCGTTGGTCTTGAAATGTATATTACACCAACCCTTTCGGTCGGCGGCGGAGCCGAGTATAATCTTTTCCCGCAGAATAATGTGTGGACAGCAACGGTTACCGATAAAGACAAGAACGAAACAAAGAATTCTGATGCTGTGGGTCCAGACACAAAATATTCAGGGCTTGGTTTTTATCTTTACATAAATTATTCGTTACCGTCATTAAAATAATTTACTTTTTTAGGGAACATTATGAAGAATTTATTTTTGTTAATCGTAGTGGTGTCGATCCAACTTTATTCACAAGGAAATCTTCCTGAATCACGCCAGGCGACATTTGTTGAAGCAGTTACTGCAGACGAAGTGTTGATTAAATCGAAAGGGATCGGCGGCAAATCCGGAATGTTTGGATTCAAGGAAGAAGAATCGGTAAAGCTGGCGGAGATTGACGCGCGTAAAGCCGCAGTGTATTTTGTAGTTTACGGCGGCGCGGGACTTGACGGTTTGATTCGAAGTGACGAAGAGAAACGAAAATTTGCTCCGGTGGAACAAGAACTATTTGCCATGGATAATGTTCAAAAATTTATTGCATGGGAAGCAAATAGTTTTGAAAGCCGCGTAAAGCTTGCAGGCGGTGAAAAGATTCGAGTTGAAAAACAATTCCGTATCAATCGTGCAGCAATCATAAATTTTCTTGTTGATCGCCGCGTGATTGTTAAACTTGAAGATGTTACGGAAGAAATAGGTCTGCCGACATTGATGGCATTACCCGAAGTGAAACCCGGTCAGAATCCATTAGATGAATTGCGTTCGAATACAGTATTAAAACAGGGTGCATCGGTAATCGAATCATATCTTACGCAAAAAAAATATAATGTTGTTGCACCGGAACAAGCGCAGCAACTGTATGAACAACAAAAAGCGCAGTTGAGTGTGAAGGGACATGATGAAGATCTTTCATACATGATCGCACTTTCTGTTGGGAGCGATATTTATGTTTCATACACCATAACTGTTGATACAAGGAAAGTTGGTTCTTCTGATGTTCGAAAAGCATCTGTTTCTATTCGAGCGTTTGAAACAACAACTGCGCGGCTTCTTGGAGTTGAAACAGGGTACAGTGAAGAATCTGCCGCGCCTGCCACTGCGCTTGTTGAAGCGGCAATGACAAATGCGTTGAACAATGTTATTTCGCGTATCAATTCGTATTGGCAGGATGATTTAAAGAACGGTGCGCAATATAAAATTATTTTCACTATTGTTGGTCAATTCGATCAAGATACAAAATATGATATTGCCGATGCAGCTGCAAAAACTTTAAAGAAGATTGCAGGAAGAGTAAAAGAAAATGTCGTTACAGATAATACGATTGATTATCTTGCATGGATTCAAGATAAAGATATGCAAAGTCCATCAACACTGTTCCGTGAACTTCGGCGTGAGTTCAACGCCAATTTTCCGCAAGGGAAATTAAAACAGATAACGCTTAACAGAAAATTGATTGTTGTTGGTGTGGAATAAATTGTCCTACAACATCCTTCGGACCTGAGCAAGCGAAGCGCGCCGATCTACGATCCCATAGGGAAGGATGAAAAAACAAGTTATAGAAATAGCAATGGAGATATTATGAAATCGAAAGTTTTAGCAATAATGTTATTTACCGTTATATCTGTCTCATTCTCTCAGATTCCGACATGGTTTTCAACACACAATCATCCCAAATATCCGACATCGGAATATATTATTGGTGTAGGAACTGGCGGCGGCGCGACCGGTGTGGAATCTGCAAAAAAATCTGCGCTGGCGGATATTGCGTCACAGCTTCGCGTGCAGGTGCAATCTGAGATTAAATCGGTAACGCAAACTTTTTCCGTGAATGACGATGAACAGATGTATTCTGATTTCAAACGACAATCGCGCACCGTGGTAAGCGATGAAATTACCGGTGCAGATGTGATTGAGACGGTTGTTGATGCGCAGAATACCGCGTATGCTCTTGTTGTGTTGAATCGAGATAAATACAGTGAAGGTTTACGTTTGGAACTTGAAAGCAGTTGGAAGCAGGCTGCGGATTTGCGCACTGGTGCAAAAGATTTTTTTGCAAAAGGAAAATTGAATGAAGCTATCCAAAGCATCAATCAAATTAAACAGGTGATAACGCCGTTGTTTGCAAAGCAGGTGTTGCACAATGCTGCTGCGCGCGCGCCATTCTCTTTTCCATCAACGTTCAATCCCGCAGCACTGCAAAATGACATTCGAACATTTCTTTCCCAAATAAAATTAGATAAGAAAAGCGGCGATAATCAAAAAGGAAAAATAGGGGAAAAGTTCTCGCAGCCTTTTGTCATTTCAGTTACCGTTAACGGTGTTCCATGTTCGGGTGTTACCGTTATTTTTCTTCTTGATGAGAAAAATAAACTCGGCGAAGTATTGACGGATGAAAAAGGTGCTGCTTCGTTCGTCTCCAATGTGCGAAATGGAAAGGGAATGAAAGCAAAAGTATCCATATCCGGAATTGGCAGAGAATTCGAAGAGAATCTTAACGTATCTTCTGTAACCTTTGCGTGGACGGCGCAACCTTCGGACAAAGCTTTTTCAATCTCGATAGATTTAAAAAATAAAAAAGTTGCCGATAACGTTCAGTCAAAACTTTCTACCGCCGTTTCACAAATAGGATATAAGGTCGTAACGATGTCGAATAATTCGATTCTCGTTGAAGTCAGATCCGGAATTCCGAACAAGATCGAAGGAATGGCGGGGACGTTGTATAATCTTACGCTTGAGGTAACGGTGAATCTGAAAGAGAATAAAACGAATGCTGTTGTTGGCTCAATAAAATTTTCTTCAAAAGGAGTAGGAAAATCTGAAGAAGAGGCGATGGAAAAAGCGTCAAATGCGTTGAAGATCGATCAGCAAGAACTTTCGGAGTTGTTGCGAAAGTAAACCATCGTCTATTTGTGAAGGATATTTTCTAATCATTCGCAAGTCGATAATCCTGAAAGATAAATCCTTCCCATCGCTGTACCGAATAGTCAATCGAGCGAAAATCTTTTAACCTATATCCAACTCGTAAAAAAATCCTTTCGGCTATTTTCCAATAGCAAAAATCGCATCTTCTCGTTTATCTTCACTCAAGAAAATTGTTGAAAGTTTTGTGACGATGAAAATATTGGAAATATTTTTGTTCAAGTTGCACAATATCAATTTCCCTTGACGTTGTTTGTATGAATTATGAGCAACAGTTAATATCCCAATAGCGGATGAATTGAGGTATGTTACATCTGCTAAATCAATAATCAGCTTTGTATTACCCTTCTCCATTAAAGAATTGATAGTAATCTTTAATTCATCAGTTTCATTTCCTCCAATTAAAGAACCTTTCGGTTCCAGAATTACTACATTTCCATCGTCCATTGTTGATGATTTGATGCTCATTTCTCCTCCGTTTTTTGTTGCATTTTTCTACAGTTGTGTAGTTCTAAGATATTCAAACTAAATGAGAAAACAAATATATAAAATCGGAGAAATTTGTCTTTGATTATAATTGTATAAACATTATTTTTACACATATTATTCTATGGGAGACTTCTGAAAAATCTCCCAGCAATGTCATTCTCTACGAGTCGTAGACTGAGGATACTGTCTGCACGCCTGCGTGTTGAAACACTACGGCGTGTAAACACGAAGCCTATGCTTCGTTTCGGTCTACGACTCGTAGAGAATGACAATAGACAACCTATTTTTCAGATGTCTCTATTGGTAAACTTTTATGACTGACAACCCATTACCTCTGCAATCAGCAGATACGCTTCAGGATGAAGTGCGAAGACTGCGCCGTGCAGTT
>JANONI010000263.1:0-3075 GCA_031420755.1 Bacteroidota bacterium
GTCAGTTCATCTGCCAGCAATTCATTGAGAACTGGAAGAAGCTTTTCGTTACCTCTCAATGTTTATTCTTCCTCATTTTGATATAAAAGATTACAACAATTGTGCCATAGGAAAGTATTGATAATTCATCAAAAATCATTGTTGAATTTCTCACTTTCAATTGGAAGCGAATTAACATTATTAACTCCTGACTTCCACACTTTTTTTGGAAAAAGTCTAAATAGTTTGATATTGAGCTAAATTCGAGCTTTTTGACTCAGCCATAGATGTCCCAGAAAAATATAGTGAGATTTATTTATTCGTCGTTTTTCGTTAAAAATTATGCAAAATACAATATTAACCTGAAACCTGGATGAATAAAAGTAACAAAGTTGATTATGTGTAGCAAAAACAATACTGAGTCCACTCAAAAAAGGTATTTTTACAAAAATAATTGCCCAATTTGAAGTGAATTCGATACTCAAAAATTGAAAATCGACCTTTTTAGAGTAGACTCATCAATTATTTTCGCGCCGTTGCTTCGTAAATCTCTATAAACGCTTCTTTCCCCTTTACTTTTATCGGTTCACGTCTATTCAATTCAATGGAAGGTTCATTCAAAATGTATTTCGCAGAATATTCCGAAACAATAATTTGCCCGCCGATTGCAGCACTGCACAGCCGCGCACCAAGATTCACCGAATCACCGATCACCGTGAAATCCATTCGGTCTTCGCTTCCCATCGCACCCATAATCATTTCGCCGGTATTAATACCAATGCCGATTGCAATATCGTCTCCAGTTAATTCAGGAATAGATTTCATCATCTTCTGAATTTCAATGGAGCACTGCACGGCGTGCTTCACCATCTGCTCTCCTTGAAACACTGCAACAAGTTCGTCACCAACAAACTTATCAATATCCCCGCCGTATTTTTTTACGATAACCGCTTGCCTGCTTAAAATAGAATTCAGCATTGCAACAACTTTCTCCGGTTCCACTTTTTCGGAGAACGCGGTAAATCCCCGCACATCGGAAAAGAAAACCGTCGCCACTTTTCGTTCACCCCCAAGTTTCACTCCCATTTCGGATGCGCGCTGCACGTAATCAACCGTCTGTTTTGATACGAATTTTTCAAGATGGAAACGTTCGCGCAATCCAACAATCATCTCGTTAATGCGTGTACCAAGTTCACCGATTTCGTCCTTCGATCGAATGGTAGTTGAAACGGAGAAATTCCCTTTCCCGACTTCACGAACAACATTCCCGATCAAACCGATTGGATTGACGACAACAGCGTTCATAAATAACCGCAGAACAATCCATACCAGTAGAATTGTAGCAATTCCCGCAAGAATGGAATACAATTGATTTTGTTCAATGGTCGCATTGATCATCGCCATGGATGATGTAACGCCGACAACACCACGTATCTCGTGGTCGTCACCGTGACACACCTGACAGCGTTTTTCATTTTTCAATGTTGCATACCGAACAAAAAATTGTTCTCCGTTGATCCATTGCATTGATTCGATGACGGAGTCCTTTTTTAATGTTTCGCGAACAAATGCTAAACTGCTGCTATCCTGCAGAACATTCACAAATCGTTCGTTTGCAAGTTTATCGAACACACGCAGATCTTTTACGGCAGCAATCTTTCGAACATCGTTGATGAACATTCGCGCATAACTTCCTTTTCCCACCAGCATAATGCTGCGGAAACCAACGCCGATCACCGATTGAAGCATTTTTGTCAACTGATATTCGATCTCTGAGGGTTTCATTGTCAATTGCGAAAGATTCAACGAAACTTCCATCACACCGCGCCATTCGCTTTTTGAGCCATGACATACCTGACATCGTTCTTCATTGCGGAACGGAACCAATCGCGTAAGAATGGAATTTCTTTTTTCCCATCGAAGCACCGGATGTTCCTGTTTGATCGCAACAACAATAGAATCCGTTTCCGTTGCATTTTCTTCGCCGCCAAAATGCGGTGCACCAAAACGGTCGTACACTTTTATTTTCGTTATAAAAGGAAGCCGCGACGCACGGTAGACAAGCGTGTCCATCAATTCACCCTGACCCGCTAGCATGATGTTTTTGAAACTCGCAGCCAACGTATTGCCGATAATCTCTGCTACTTCTATTTGCGTGTTCGATACTTCATTCGTTCTCATATCCTTCGAATGAGCAGCCATCAGCATCGGGTTTAATGTAAGGCGAGTAACTCCACGCACCAAATGATTTCCACTATGGCAGTGCTGACATTCGCGGTCATTCATCAATGGTGCAACCCGTACAAATTCTTTTCCGGAAGAATCAACGTTGGTAAACATCACTTCCATTTGCGATTCAATTGCGTGCCGAACATTGGCATCGCCGGCATTTGCAATTGTTCCGCGTCCTTCATCAGGAAATACTTCGTTGGTTTTATTGTCGTACACGCGAAGTGTTCCGGATTGCAGATTTTCCCGCGCATCTTTTACCAATTCTGCAGCATACGGCGCTTTCCCGGAAAGCATAACATTACGAATACCAACCATTACCGTTTCGCCGTACAATCGTGATTTATCACGCTGCTGCTCAAGCAGTACGTTCGATTCCCGGGTGATCGAAAAAATTACATACGATCCGAATCCGACAATCAGTACAAGGATGAGAAGCAGAAGTATTTTAAGTTCGAGACGATTTTTCATTATTAAGGGCATCTCTAAAAACCTATTATTGATGAATTCTCTCTCACGTCACTGAACCGTTCGCTTAAAGCGAACGGTTCAGTGCTAATGGTATTTCGAATTTAGATATTAGGATTTAGAATGTATTTTTATCCTCTCTCCTGCTTCCACCAACGGTCAACAACTTCCCCAACATTAGTAGGATTTTCCGTTGCAACCCATATATCATAGAATAGAATATCGGAACTGTTTGGCGGCGGCTGCGGAAAATCTAACAGCACACGTGAAGGAAGAGCTGTTGCATCACCAACAAACACCGCTTCACCCTGTCGCATGGATGGAAGCATATCAAACATACCAACAAAAGAATCGGGAACTAATTTCTTAACGAAGTTTTGATCCGTTGGGTTTGTCAGA
>JANONI010000264.1:0-7169 GCA_031420755.1 Bacteroidota bacterium
GTGGAAGATTAGATTTTAGTGCTCAAGCTGGGAATCACGCATTAAAAACCGGTGGTGAATATAATACGTTTTACATTCGCCGATTTAATCCAGGAAGTGCACTATCACGTTCGAGAACAATTAATGATGCAACATTAACGGCAGATCAAAAAATTGTTCAATTACGTAACCAAGGTGGGGGATTAGATAACTACGGTTATGATGTGTATGGCAACGAAACAGATAAATCCGTTATTATAAATGGAAAATTGACAGATTTGTCAGCACGCAACCCGGTTGAAGCAGCATTCTACGTGCAAGATAAAATTGAGTTGCCGGATATTAATCTTTATGTCGGTGTTCGATACGACTTCATTGACAATGGCGGAATTCAATTAAAGAATCCTTCGAATGTTACGTTTGATGATGTGAACAAAGTTATTGATGCATCTTCATACAAAAGAACTGAAGCATCGCAATTTGTCAGTCCGCGTATCGGATTCTCTTTCCCTGTAACGGATCGCACAGTTTTTCATGCTCAATTTAACAGATTAGTTTCAAGCACAAAATTCCGTGATTCATATCTTGGACTTGGTCGCACCTATAGCCACGTAAAAGGGGGTAACTATTTTACTGCTGTATCAGGTTATGGCCTTCGTCCGGAACGTACAACACAGTATGAAATTGGATTGCAGAACCAACTATCAGATGTAGCTTCTTTTGATATCACAACGTACTATAGAGACATTCAAGATCAAATTCAGTATACGCAAATTGCTCCGGCTAGTGGAGCAAGCCAGCAAGTGTTCCCTACTCTTGTTAATGGAGATTATTCTACTACAAAAGGGTTAGAATTACGTGTTTCACTACGCCGAGTTGAAAGAATTCAAGGACAAGTGAGCTATACGTATTCCGATGCTAGAGGTACTGGCTCAAATCCGCAAAGTCTTGCAGGTGCTGTATCGGCATCCGGTCAAGTCGGTTATATTCCTAAATTTGTTTTTCCGGTTGATTTTAACCAGGCACATAACGGTAACGTTTCTGTAGATTACCGTTTTGACAAAAATGATGGCGGAAAAGTTCTTGAACAATCCGGATTGAATATTTTGATGGTATTCAACAGCGGTTATTCCTTTACTCGTTTAAGAATTGATGAATTAAGCCAAACCGATGCTCGATCGAGAACACCATTGGAACCAATTGGTTCTTCAACGACACCGTGGATATTCCGTCTTGATGTTCGTCTTGACAAAACAATTGAGTTTGCCGGACTAAACACGAATTTTTATGTGTATGTTCAAAATTTGTTGAATCAAGAGAATCCTACGGCTGCATTTGCACGCACAGGAGACCCGAAAGACGATGGATGGTTATCTACTGCTCAAGGCAGTTTGAAAGCCGCTACATTTGGACAAGCTTATAGTGATTTATATAGTGGTGTGAATGGCGGACGAAATGCTGGTAATTTCTCTTCACCACGCCAAATTCGATTTGGCGTTAAACTTGAATACTAATAGTTAAAACTAAATAATTGGAGAATTTTTATATGACGAAATTCAAAAGTACTATCGCGCTTCGTATGATTTTGTTCATGATCTTTTCTGTGAGCATAATTATTGCGGGCCGACCATTCGAAAAGCAAAAAGACACTCGTTCGGAGTTACAAAAAGTAACCGCTAACGATGTTTTTACACCGATGTCAATTAATAATATCTTTTCTTACTACGTCAATAACGGAGATGGTTCATTAAATCCATTCACTGGCGATGGTGGATTTGAGCTTATCAACGCTAACCGTGGTCTTACAATTTTTGAAGAAGGATTTGTTTGGGGTGGGAAACATTTGAAAGACACAGTAGTTAAAGTTGGCGGTTCTACGTATAACCATGGACTCCAAGCAGGAAGAATTATTACTCCTGGGACGACAACATCTGCTCCGGTTGCAGATAATGTAGCTAATGCAAATATTTTCAGAGTTCGACCTGATATTGGTCCTTCTGTTGTGTACGATCTTGCAATGGAAGATAAAATTAACAGAGAGGAAGTAAGTTTAATCAGTAAATATGAGACTTTTACAGCTAAGCAAATTTTTGATAGATATGTTGCAGATTGGAATAATTGGCCTGCATCTCAAGGTGCTCCATTTTTAGATAAGAACAATAATGGAACTTATCAACCTGCGACAGATGTTCCCGGTGTTTCTGGTGCAGATCAGACAATTTGGTATGTTGCGAATGATCTTGATATTGATAGAGCCTACTATTTATCTGGATCTAAACCTATTGGAATTGAATTCCAGAGGACAATTTGGGCATATAAACGGACAGGGGCTTTAGGTAATACAGTTTTTCAAAAAAATATTATTATCAATAAAAGCGGATACAGAATTGATAGTATGTATGTTGCACAATGGTCGGACCCTGATCTTGGCGGCGGTCTTGGTTATACTGATGACGTAACAGGCTGCGATACTACATTGGGATTAGGCTTTGTATACAATGGTGATAATTCTGACGGTTTTTTTGGATCCAAAGCACCAGCAGCCGGATTTGACTTTTTCCAAGGACCGTTAATACCTGGAAATCCATCAGATTCCGGTAAAGTTGACGGTAAATATGTTAAAGGCAAAAAAAATCTTGGGATGACAGCTTTTAATTTCTTTATCAATGGTAATACGACTTATGCAGACCCACGATTACAAGATCCACGCGGAACGACCGAGTGGTATAATTTAATGAAAGGGCTAGTTGGCCGTACTGGTGCTGCTTACACTAATCCTAAAACAAATTTGAGAACTAAATTTGTTTTATCTGGAGATCCTGTGTTAGGAACTGGATGGATTGACGATGGTTCAATTGCTCCACCCGGTGATCGTCGTATGGCATCTTGTTCTGGTCCGTTTACGATGGCAGCTGGAGATACTCAGGAGATTGTAGTAGCAGCAATTATTGGTCAAGGAAATAATCGTCTATCTAGTGTCAGCGTTTTAAAATTTTACGATGAAATTGCGCAATTGGCATATGACGCTAATTTTAACCTCCCATCTGCTCCACAATCTCCTGTTGTTCAAGTGGGTGAACTTGATAAACAAATTATTCTTAGATGGTCTGACTCAACTGCATCAAAAATAACTGAAGGACAAAATGATAAAGGTTATAAATTTCAAGGATATAACTTGTATCAATTACCGACTTCAAGTTTTAATAACGGTGTCCGACTTGGAACGTTTGATAAAAAAGATGGTGTGTTAAGTATTTCAGATAGGATTTATGATGAAGCTGTCGGCACTGTAGTTACTAAACCAGTTCAGTTTGGATCTGATTTTGGAGTAGCCCGTCATTTTGTAATAAATGATGATTTAATTAATGGCAAAAAATTAGTTAATGGACAAAGTTATTATTTTGCTGTTACTGCCTATAATTATAATCCGGATCCGAATGCTATTCCAAGAACTATAGAAAGTTCTCCTCTCGTAATCAAGGTAATCCCACAATCACCTAAACCCGGTATTCGAGTTAATATATCCGCGGGTTCATTAATTACGGGATCGTATGTAACACCAATATCTCCTGCAGATGGTAGCATTGTATCGAGAGTAATTGACCCAACAAAAATTACTGGTGACACATATGAAGTGAGGATTGACACTATTAGAATAGCAAATGTTAGGACAAAAGTTTGGAGCGTATTTAACGTAACGAAAAATACATCTGCTCTTGGGTATCAAACTACTTATGGAGATGATAGTGTTTCAAATCCGATTGTTGACGGTATCCAATGGTCAGTTATTGATCCGGGTGCAGCTGGTGGATTTAAACAGGCACTATTGATTAAAAATGGATCAACTGATTTATCAGCAAATCCGCCAAACATAATGCGTGCTAAAGATCCAAATGGTGCTTGGGCAATGGATGCATTAAGCTCAACGAGTAGAGCACATGCGTTTGCAAGAGCTGGTGCAAGTTTTGAAGGTGCGAATGACTATGAAATAAGAATAACAGGATCCACTACACCTGCAGGCAGCCAATATTATAATGCTGCATTTCAATTGGGCGTAGGTGATCCAGTATTTGCTGGTGGAAGACTTCAGGCAGAGGTCTATGAAGTAACCAGTGTTCCGGCAAAACGTCTTATTATTAATGTTCGCGATGTTAATGCTAATGGTTTTTCAATCAATACATTAGAAGCAAATTCAAGTCTTATTGTTAATGGTACAGATGGACGTGAATGGGATGCTCTATATGTGCAGGATCCAGCAAGTGCAGGATACTATGCTGAACCTTTGCCAAATCCATCTACCAAAGCTGCAGCAGGATTTGCTTTCCGAAGAATAGCGTTTTTTTCTACGGATACATTAGTAACGACATTCCCTGTTCCTGTTGGGACAGTAATTCGATTGAATACCAACAAACCAATGCTTCCTGGGGTAAGTAAGTTTGTAGTTAATACAAGCGCATTAAAAAATTCATTTAGTGCTGCACTTGCAACTAAGGATGTTCAAAAGGTCAATGTATTCCCAAATCCATATTTTGGTTTGAATACAAAAGAAGTGAACAAATACAACAAGTTTGTAACATTTAATCACTTACCGCCAAAAGCAACACTCAGCATCATAAATTTGGCTGGTGTAAGAGTTAAAAAACTTGTAAAGGATGATACTGAACAATTCATGAAATGGGATCTAACGAACGAAGCAGGTTTACCAGTCGCTTCGGGTATGTATGTTATTTATGTTGATATGGGATCTCTTGGCACAAAGATATTAAAATTTGCTGTCATCCAAGAATTACAACAACTTGACAAATACTAAACGATTGGCAATCATAAATCTGAATTCAAACATTAGAAATTAGGAGATTACAAATGGAAAAAATCAGTAAAATTCTTGTTGTTTTCCTGATCATTTTCGGATTTGGCATACAATCCGTAAATGCAGGAAACAAAAATAGAACTGGCACTGCAGGAGCTCAAGAACTCTTGATTCCTGTTGGTGCAAGAGGTATCGCTTTAGGTAATGCAAATCTGGCTCTTTCGAGCGGAGTGGAAGCCGTTTATTGGAATCCTGCCGGTATCGTTCGGTCAGATCGGTCTTCGGAAGTCATGGTATCTCAGATGCAATATTTTGGTGATATCGATGTTAGTTTCGGTGCACTATCTGTTGATGCAGGCACTTTTGGACGCTTGGCATTTTCATTGAAGTCCCTTTCTTTTGGGGATATACCGGTAACGACAGAAGATTTTCCTGACGGAACAGGTGAATTATATTCCCCAACATTTACAACACTTGGGTTATCATATTCGAAACTGCTCAATGATCGGATCTCTTTCGGTGCTACACTCAATATTATCTCAGAGAAAATAATGAGTACGTCGGCAACAGGATATGGTCTTAATGCAGGCGTTCAATACCATGGACTTCTTATTCCGGAGTTGAAACTAGGTGTGGCTCTGAAAAATATCGGACCGAGCATGAAGTTTGACGGTTCAAATTTGATGAGAACAGCGGATGTAACATCTGCTGATAGGCCTGCACAGTTATATAAAGTGGAAGCTGCAGAATTTGAGCTGCCTTCAACAATTGAAATTGGATTGGCGTATGAACGAAAAATTAATGAGATGAATAGTTTTTCGGTTATGACCAATTTCCAAAACAACAATTATCAAGGAGACGAATATAAATTTGGTGCTGAATATTCATTCAACAATTTACTTTTTCTTCGCGGCGGATACTTATCATCCCCCAATTCTGCTGTTGATGAATATCTTTTTGATTATACATTCGGAGTTGGTGTAAACTATGATCTGGGTGATATACTGGTAAGCGTTGATTATGCTTATCGTCACTTAAAATTCATGGACGCTAACAATATCATTACTGTTCGTCTAGGGTTCTAATCATAGCGGAATCTTTTTGATGAAGGGTTGAGTGTTATGCTCAGCCCTTCATTTTTTTAAATAACAATTTTAAATTCATCTATGCATCTGGCATTCTTCGCTTTTTTGATCCTTTTTACAGATTCAATTTCCACTGTTGTTGTGCATTCTTCACAAAAATTATTCGAGTCGGCAATCTCTTGTTCATCCGCGCCGGATGGAATGCTCTATGTTGCTGATCAAAAAAAGAATACGGTTCATCAGGTATCATCATCCAATTCTATCGTGCGTACCGTTGGAGGAAAAGGATGGGGGAATACAGAATTTGATCTTCCTCTTGATGTTGCGTCATCATTTTTACTTGATCTGTTTGTTGTCGATGGAAATATTCAACGCATACAGAGATTCGATAAACAATTCAATTTTCTTCAGACATACAATGAGTCTTCAATTCCTCAATTGAGCGGTAGATTCAAACCTCGTGCTTGCACTTATTCATCCCTTGGTGATTTATTTGTCATTGAACAAGACGGGAATAGAGTTGTCAAGATATCACAACGAGGAGTATATGAACGTGAATTTGGAACGTATAAAGATGGAAAAGGAGCACTCATTGATCCGCAGGATATTGCCGTAACATCGAATGATGAGATTGTTGTTCTGGATAAAGAATCTGTGATTGTTTTTGATCGGTTTGGAAATTATCTACGACGAATTCCTTTGCCGGAAAAAATTGAATGGAAAACGATCAGTGTTTCAGGCAATATTCTCTGCGTTGTTTCACCGCTGCAAATAATTCTTATCAACATACTTTCACTTGAACAGAGCACAATCATTCCACAATCTTTCATCGGTGCAACAATCAACGAACCATTTTCAGATGTACTGGTGCAGAATTCTACGCTTATTGTCCTTACTCCAACTGCAATTTATCGTTGTAGTTTATCGCAATAGTTTAGTTCTACTAAACAATAAGCTGGTTATTTCATTACTGACGATAATTTTATTTCTCCATTAATTTGAATCACTTTAGGACTTATTTTTACCAATTGTTTTTGCATATTTTACTCACGCTATTTCTGGCTTCCTCAGAAAAACTTATTTATATTAGTCCACTGTAACTACTCAGTATCGCAATCATTCGCTATACTCTATGCGTTTTCTTACTATTGATGCCCGATAAGAACATTCGGGCATGACGAACACCATTAAATCACTCGTCATTCTCTACCCTACGGGTCGTAGACGAGCCGTAGGCCAGCATGTTTTTGGCGGGAATCCCCGCCTGCGTCGGGCAGGTATTCTATGGATGTCCG
>JANONI010000265.1:0-9156 GCA_031420755.1 Bacteroidota bacterium
CTAGCAAAAGTGCTGAAAGAGAATCCGAACATGCGCGGACGCATTGAAGCATGTTTCGTCGGTTTGTTCAGACCTGAACATATCAATTTAATCAATCAACTTGGGCTTCAAAATTCGGTGAATTTGGTCGGCTATATTGAACATAAAGAATCAGTCAAATATTTATTGGGATCGGATGTGTTGTGGACGATCATGCAGGATGATTGGACAACGCCAGGAAAAATATTCGAATATATCGGTACACAGAAAAAAATTCTCGGCTGCGTGCCAAAAGGATACATCCGCAATATCATTGAAGAAGCAGGCGGAACATGTGTTGAACCGACAAATGTCAACGCAATTGCGGAGTTGATCGTGGAATTCTATCAGCACTATGAACGAAAAGAACTGCGCGGTGCGCGTCCGGAAATTGCTGAAAAATATAATCGTATAAAATTAACCGGAGAACTTGCTAAAATTTTCACAAAATTTTTAGAGGTCTAACGGATGAAAGTATTGGTAATCGGTTCCGGAGGACGCGAACATGCAATTGTTTGGAAATTAAAACAAAGTCCGCACGTAAAAACACTATTCTGCGCTCCGGGAAACGCAGGAATTGGAGAGATCGCCGAATGTATTCCAATCAAAGCTGATGATATCTACGGACTTGTTCAGTTTGCGCAAACGAATTTGATAGACTTGACAGTTGTTGGAAGTGAAGTGCCGCTGGTCATGGGAATTGTTGATCTGTTCAACGAACGAGGATTGAAGATATTTGGTCCGTCGAAAGCTGCCGCGCTGGTTGAAGGAAGCAAAATGTTTCTGAAACATTTTTTGAAACGGCACAATATTCCTACCGCAAAATATCGTACGTTCAAGCAATCCCAATTTGAAAACGCGGCACAATACATCCGGGAAACTTCTGCGCCGTATGTGATTAAAACAGACGGTTTGGCAGCGGGAAAAGGCGTTGTTATTTGCCAATCAGCTGAGAAAGCAATTGAAACGGTAAAAGAATATTTTCACGAGAAAATATTCGGCGATGCTGGAAGCAATATCGTAATAGAAGAATTTATGGTTGGTGAAGAAGCTTCTGTTTTTGTAATTTGCGATGGTGAAAATTATGTTCTGCTTTCTTCCGCCCAAGATCATAAACAAATTCTGGATGGTGATAAAGGAAAGAATACCGGTGGAATGGGAGCGTACGCGCCCGCGCCGATGATAACGGACGAAATTCTTTCACGCGTTGAACGGGAAATCATTCAGCCGACACTTGCAGGAATGAAATCGGAGGGATACCCGTACAAAGGATGTTTGTACGTTGGTGTGATGATCACCCCCGAAGGACCGAAAGTTGTTGAATTTAACTGCCGCCTCGGAGATCCTGAAACACAAGTGCTGATGCCGTTGATCGAGAGCGATCCGGTAGAACTTTTCTATGCTTCTGCAACAGGAACGCTTTCTACATATTTGTTAAAGTTGAAAACCGCTTCCGCTGTTTGCGTTGTGATGGCATCGAAAGGATATCCCGATAAGTATGAAACAGGGAAACAAATTTTTGGAATTCGTGAAGCGGAAATGGATGGCGCGATAGTCTTTCATGCGGGAACGAAAAATGATCATGGAAAAATCCTTTCGGCGGGAGGCAGAGTGTTAGGCGTAACGGCAATCGGAGACGAATTACAGAAAACCATTGAAAAAACATATGATGCAGTAAAGAAAATATCTTTTGACGGCGCATATTGTAGAACTGATATTGGAATGAAAGGACTTACAAAATAATGAACGTACTTGTCACCGGCGGTGCCGGATTTATCGGATCGAATGTTGTTGACGCGTTTATCAATGAAGGACACAACGTAATCATTCTGGATAATTTTTCAAGCGGCAAAGATGAGAATGTAAATCCAAAAGCAACAGTGTATCGAATGGATATTCAAGATGCGGCTGTAGAGAATATCTTTCGAGATGAAAAGATCGAAGTGATGTGTCATCACGCTGCACAAATGGATGTTCGTAGATCAGTCGCCGATCCGAAATTCGATGCGTTGGTAAATGTTCTCGGTTTTCTCAATTTAATGGAAGCGGGAAGAAAACATGGATTGAAGAAAGTTCTTTTCGCTTCAACAGGTGGAGCGATCTATGGCGAGCAGGATTATTTTCCTGCGGACGAGCAGCATCCGAATCGTCCGCTCTCTCCCTATGGAATTACAAAGTTGACAACGGAAAAATATATCTTCTTCTATAAAGAAATTTATGGAATTGATCACGTTATTCTCCGGTATGCGAATATTTACGGACCGCGTCAGAATCCCCATGGCGATGCAGGAGTTGTTGCAATCTTTTCGTTGAAAATGCTTAACGGTGAGCAGCCGATCATCAATGGAGACGGAAAACAAACGCGCGATTATGTCTTTGTGGGCGATGTTGTAAAAGCAAACGTTCTTGCTCTATCGTACAACGGTTCTACCATTTTCAATATTGGAACTGGTATTGAAACAGATGTAAATCAATTGTTTTCTTACATCAAAAAACTGACCGGATCGAATGTGGAAGAGAAACATATTCCTGCAAAAGCCGGAGAACAAATGCGAAGCGTTATTTCTTCCAAAAAAATCAACGAGATGCTTGGATGGAAGCCGACCGTGACTGTTGAAGAAGGATTGAAGAAGACGGTAGAGTTTTTCAAGTCAAAAAGGTAAAAGTGAAAAATTGTAACTACACAGTGTAGTTTATCACACTTTGTAACTCCGCCATTCCCGCCTGCCTTCTTATTTATCGGTTGGCGGGCAGGTATGGCGGAGATATTGGAAACCACCAAAATTCATGGGCTTTAGCCCTGAAAAAATATCATGGCTAAAGCCAGATTTGTGTTGCTTTTTTTATCAGTCCGCTAAAGCGGACTGCAATTTATTTTTTAATTTCTTTTTCATCTATTGCAGTCAGATTTATCTGACTGAAGGAAATAATATTCAAAATAGAAATGGCTTTAGCCACATTTTCGAGTTACTTAGGAGTTACGAAAAATTAAGAGTAAAAATTTACAGCTAAGTGCTAATACCGAACAGCTAATTGCTGATTAACGATTAATGAAGCAAACAATCAACATACAAAAAATTCTTTCCGGTGACAGGCGGAGTGTTGCGCGCGTGATCTCGTTCGTTGAGAATGAGAATGAAGGCATGGAACAATTTCTTTCTGAAATATATAGACATACCGGAGGTGCATATCGCATTGGCATCACCGGTCCGCCGGGAGCAGGAAAAAGTACACTAACGAATAAAATTGCGAAACATTATCGTTCGCAAAATCTAAAAGTCGGAATCATTGCTGTCGATCCGACAAGCCCGTTTACCGGCGGCGCGCTTCTTGGAGACCGCGTGCGGATGACCGATGTTGAAATGGACGAGGGAGTCTTCATTCGTTCGATGGCATCGCGCGGATCGCTTGGCGGTCTCAGCAAAAAAACCCGCGAGGCGGGGGATGTTCTTGATGCTGCCGGATTCAATATTATTCTGTTCGAAACGGTCGGTGTCGGTCAATCGGAATTGGATATTGCCGGCGCTGCCGATACAACGGTGGTTGTGCTTGTTCCGGAATCGGGAGACGGCATTCAGGCAATGAAAGCGGGTTTGATGGAAATTGCAGATTTTTTTGTGATGAATAAATCAGATCGCCCCGGAGCAGATCAAGCGATCATGTCCATTAAAATGATCCTCGGTTTTCGTCCTCACGATGAACATTCGTGGATGACGGATGTTGTAAAAGCGACTGCCATTGAAGGGATTGGCATTGAAAAAATTGTTTCAGAAATTTCACGTCATCAGGAATATTTGAAAAAATCAGGCGAGTTTGAAAAGCGACGCGGCAAACAATTGCGATCGCGCATTGAAGAGATTATCAGTAATAAATTCACCGTTACATTTTGGAACAGCGACCGAAAACATCTGCTCGATCAAGAACTTTCAAAGATCATTTCACGCAGCCGCACACCGTATGATGTAGCGGAAGAGCTGTTGAAGAAATAGATTGTTACTGCAAAACCCATTCACAAAAGAGGTAAAATATTTTATACCGTTTTCAAGGTGTCCGACATATAGCAATAGCCGAAATAAAAAAAACACAACGTCAGACATTGAAAAGCATCTGCCAAAGATTACGACGAATAAATATCAGACGTTGTGCCAACCCTTACTTTTTATTTGCAATCAACTAATGCTAAGTTCTTTCTTGAAATAAAAAATATTTTCAGCAAAAAATATTTGCGAGTGCAGCAAAAAATGTCTGATAGTCATGTGATGTATGGCATAGCATCAACGAATATTAAATGGTATCTAATTGCAGTGAAACAAATCGTTTTACAGCAACAATCAAAAAGGAGTTTCAATATGTTCAAATATGCACTCAATATTTTTGTTTTAGCATCTTCTGTTTTTTTTATTTCTTGCAAAGAAGACAGCACCGCACCCGCAATAACAGGAGGTTCGTTATCGCTTAAATCTGAATACACGACAGTTGTGCTTGCAAAAACATCAGGCGCGTCTGCAGTGGATTCTATCAAGATTACGCGGGCACGATTCAGCATCAGAGATATCAAATTCAAGAACGCTGCCGAAGACAGTATTAATTTTAAGACAGCACCATTTGTTCTTGAATTGAATCTTACCGGAACCGCACAGACCGTTGGTGTTGCACAAGTTCCGTTAGCAACGTATAAACGGATCGAGTTTGACGTGCACAGACTGGAACGATCGTCGATTGCCGGATTGACCGATACACTTCAATTTGTTGATTTTTTGAAAGATGAGCGATACAGCGTAATTATCAGCGGAACAATGTACATCAACGGTAAAGACAGTGCATTCACATACCGTTCAAAGATCGATGCAAAACAACAGATGGATCTTGTTCCGAATCTTGTGGTGAGCGAACAGACAAACAGCGTCAGTACGACACTGCAGATCAGTTCTGCGAACTGGTTCCGCTTTAACAATCTATTGCTTAATCCTGCCGATAGAAATAACGAAGGGAAGATTGATGAGAATATTAAAGCATCGATTAAATTGAAAAAATAAAAAAATCACAAAAAATAGAGAGCCGTCCTGTGTGACGGCTTTTTTGTTTTAATAACGCACCGCTAAACCCCAGACACTGAAAAACATCCGCCAAAGAATGCGGCGGATAGTGTATAACACATCCCCGAAATCTCAACTTGTCCGCCTCCACGAAGTGGTCCTTCGGACTGGCGGAAGATTTCGGGGATATTGATAGGAGGGACACTGATCGGATTTCTTGCCGCTTCCATTCGAGCGACCTGCCCGCCAGCGGTCAGGCGGGAGCGAGAAATCTATTACGTGAATTTACCAAGTAAAGCGAGATTCTTCGTCGCTTCGCCTGCCTTTGCTCTACGAGTCGTAGACCGAAACGAAGCATCGGCTTCGTGTTTACACACCCCGCCTGCGTAAAACTTCGTGCGGGCAGGCGTAGTGCTTCAACACGCAGGTGTGCAGGCAGGCTCCTCTCTACGAGCCGTAGGCAGCAATGCTGTCAGTTTAAGGAAAAAATATACTTTGGCGCGTGTCGCAATTTTTGTTCATCCTGAGAAAGTTCCGATTTGATCTTCAATCGGGACGCACCGAAGGATTTTATATTGATTTGCGACACTTGCTCAGTATGAACAACTGTTAAACTGACAGCATTGCCGTAGGCAGAATGGGCAATGATTACAGAATATTTATTATTTGTTCTTTCTTGTTTTGTAATTCTCATACTGAATAGATTTTTTTGCTTTCTGCGAATCATCTTCCTTTGCACTCTTTTGGTACGATTCGATCTTTCCAAGTTGCGAACGAACCGATTCACCGCTTGCCCCTGCTGCCGATGCTGCGGGTGAAGTGCTCATCAGATCTTTTGCTTCATTCAAATGCATCTCTGCGGCTGCCTGATCGCCGTTATCCATCGCTTGCATTGCCTGTTCAACTTTTCGCGTTGATACTGCAATATCCGCTTTTGCTTGAGTTGAAATGTCGCGGTTCTTTTCAATCTCAGCAAAATCTTTTGTGTACGTTACTTTTGCAGAAAAGTGCGGGAACGAAGCAATGATGTTCTCACTTTCATATCGCAATTCACCTGATGCAACGATCCTGTTTCCTGTTCCAGCGGGAATTGAAAGTTCAACGGTAAATTCTCGCGTTTCATTTGCATACAGGTCGCCGATTGGAATGATATACCGTGCGTTTTCATTCTTAAATTCACAGCCCACAACATCCTGCACATGAACATTATCTCCCAGCGTGAGATAGATCGCTCCGTTCTGCGCAACCACCGATGAGACCATATCAAATTCCTGACGAATAATTGCAGCAAGTGAATGTGGATGTTCGATAAAGTAATAATTTCCGCCGCCGCTTTCCGAAAGCCCCATCATCAGATTCTCGTTGTAATCCAATCCAACACCCATTGCGGTGATAGAAATAGATTTGTCCCGATATCGTTTTGCAATGCGGTTCAATTCCACTGGATCGGTAATTCCAACATTGGCTAATCCATCTGACAGCAATACAACGCGATTGACAAATTCTTTTCCCGCATATTTTTCAGATTGGCGTAATCCTTCAACCAAACCGCCGCCAAGATTTGTTGAGCCGCGCGGGTACACTTCATCAATCAATCGTTTGATAGATTGTTTATCATTGCCGATTTTCTGTGCGCGGCGGATAACTTCAACGACATCATCATAGATCACAATGGAAAGAATATCGTTCGATTGTAACTGATCAACGAGAGAGACAAATGCTTTTTTTGCGTATTCCATTTTTCGTTGATCGCTCATTGAACCGCTTCTGTCTATCACAACGGAAAGATTCATCCGCTTACGCCTTTTCTCGCTGATAATATTGGGTGTGGTGAGTGTCAATTGCAAGTATGCAGTTCCTCCGCGTTCAGAAATGACGGGGCAGTTCAGTTTTCCATTTAATGTAAAGACGGGAGAAGGAGCGTGAAATGACATAGCAAATGTATTAAGCCCCGTTAGCAGTAATACAGCGAGAATTACAGTGAATCTATTTTTCATAACGACTCCTTTGGTATTTGTGGAATTGAATTTGTACTTTGTTGCGTTCACCTCTTGTCTGTGTATGTCATTAACTGTTGAAAGGTAAATGAAGCCGCCAATCTTTTTTCTGAACGATGATGCGAAGATCCTTGATCTGATGAAGAAAGGTGACGACGATGCATTGGTGATGATCTATCAGCAAAACCGGAAGGCGATTGTATCGCTGGTGTTAAAGAATAATGGAAGTCATGCCGATGCGGATGATGTGTTGCAGGATTCGGTGATTATTTTGTGGGAACGCGTTCGGAGCGGAAGATTTGAGTACACTGCACGATTAAGCACGTTCCTTTTTGCGATAGCAAAAAATGTTTGGTCTAGAAAACGGGCAAGAAGGCAGCGCGAAACACCCACAGAATTAGAAAGCGATATGTTGGAGTCCGGCGATGCATCGCAGTTGGAATTGATGATTGAATCGGAGCGTTCTCAAACAGTTGCTTCTGCACTTGAAAAACTTGGTGATCCTTGTAAAACTCTATTGTTACTGTATTACTGGGAAGAGAAATCACAAGAAGATATTGCAGCGCAAATGGGATTTGCCAATGCAGCTACGGTAAAATCAAAAAAATATACGTGCAAAAAGATGCTTGAAAAGATTTTAAGAAATTCAGGAGTTAATTTAAGAGCATTTTAAAATGCGAGAATTAGAAAAGCCCACATTTTTCAGTCTGTTCGTAAACTATATTGTAACGCCGAGCTCTGCTCGGCAGTTAAAGTAATTTCACATTTTAATACACCGACCGGCCAAAGGCTCGTAGAGAGGTCGGCGATACATTTTTTCAAACAAGGTCTAAATCCGTGGGCTGTTATAAACACATGTGTATGAGTAACAAAACTATCAATGGATAATTCAAAAAAATATTGGACAGACGATCCTGAACGTATTGAGAAATATATTCTCAATAAACTATCGACGGAAGAAAAGAAGAGACTAGATGCTGAGATTGCTGATTGTGAACCGTGCAAAGCAAAACTTCGAAAGGAACTTGATCTAGCAGTTGGTGTTCGTCGTTATGGGCGAGATATTATGAAGGCGAGATTGCGTAAAAAACTCCGACGCGAAAGAGCTACGCAGTTTTTCAACTATCAATATATCGGTCTTGCGGCTGCGGTTGTTATTATTGCCATTGGACTTGGCGCATACCAAATTTGGTTCAGCGATCTTGTCGCACCAAAACGGTTCCATCAACAGGAGATTGTTTTAAAGCAATCGCTTGATTCTGCTAACACCATCGTGGAATCTCAATCTGCTGATCAGAAACGTGCTGCATCGAAGCCGCAAACAGAACAAAAAGAATCTGATCGTCTTTCAGATAAATCTACATCAGTGAAGCAAAAAAATGAGATTACTGAAAATAATACTGTTGACAAATCTGCACCAATAATATCAAACGCGGAATCAAACCAACTCTCAGCCGGTGCTGCAGGAAAATCCGAAGCAATGGTGAGTGAAATTACTTCAGCCGAAAGTTCACCATCGGCAATCTGGCTGATCGGACAAATTGTTGTTGTGAATGAATTGGCTCAAGAACGCGCACTTAGCACCGCGAAGAATCAAAAAAGAGATAATACAACAATCTCTGAACAGCGCCGGTCAAAAACGAACTCGCAATCACTCGAAACGATCACGCTGAATAAAAAAACAAAAGAGAACAATATTGTTCTTCAACAACGCTCAATGAAAGATCTTCCGATTGAACGTTCGCAGCAGCGAACCGTACAGCAGCGAGAGATTGAAACATTACTTGAACGAACCGAGGACGGAATTCAATTAACGTTATTCGATGATTCTATAAAAGAATCAGACATGAAAAATGCTGTTGTCGAACGATTGTCGGATGATTCCATTGTCGTTTCACTTCCGAATCAGCGGATTGCGTATCGACTTCCGTCTGGTTGGAATTCAACTTCTTCCGGTCACCGATGAACGGACAATCTTCAACTGAAATTCAATATGTAAAAGGAATCGGTCCGGTTCGTGCTGCCGTACTGCGAACAATTGGAATCGATTCACTTCAAAAACTTCTCTGCTACTTTCCGTACGATTATCTTGATCGTTCGCGCAT
>JANONI010000266.1:0-10576 GCA_031420755.1 Bacteroidota bacterium
AAAGTATTTGTTACAGCAGATAATATTGCTTCGCACAGTTTTCAAACACTTATAAAAGATGCTGAAAAGGAAGGGATTTTCCCTCTATGGAATCCATACATATTTTGTGGTATGCCAGGATATGCAAGCTTAAACATTCCAGCAGATCGTTATTTTGATTTTACGGCAACTATTGTCAATCGGTCAGCTGCATTATTTGGACAAATCCTTAATAGTCCCGAAGTTGGCTGGGTACTTCTTTATTATTTCTTGCTTGGAATTGGCGTGTACTGGTTCGTGTTCGATAAACTAAAGAATAAAATTGCCGCACTCGTTGCCGCTTTGGGTGTTATGCATTCAACGTTCATCATTATTTTGGTTATTGTCGGACATATGACAAAAGTTCCCGTGATAGCGTTCTTTCCTTTTATTTTTATGATCCTCGAACGTCTTCGAGATAAATTTAACATTGCGCTTTCACTATCACTAATTATTTTGATCCATTTGATGTTGATCCCCAGCCATATGCAAATGATCTTTTATTGTTATTTTGCGATAGGATTGTATTATTTGTTTTTTCTTGTCCGTGCGATTAGTAAGAAAGAAAATTGGCAAGGAATTATTCGCTCTGCGTCGGTCTTTGGTGTTGCTACCGTTCTGGCGTTTGCAATGACTGGTGATCAATATCTTTCAACGCTGGAATATTCCAAATATTCAATTCGCGGTTCTGATCCTATTATCCGTTCGCAGCAAATGGAAGAAAAAGGCGCCACAAACGGCGGGCTCGATTATGAGTATGCAACGAATTGGTCATTTTCCCCGAGTGAAATGCTTACATTTTTTATTCCATCATCTCAAGGATTTGGATGGTTTTCATATCGCGGCACACTGACTCAGAATCAAGAGACCAGGCTTAATACATATTTTGGGAATATGCCGTTTACCGATGCGCCTCAATACATGGGAATTGTCTTACTCGTTTTGGCAGGAATAGGTTTTTGGAGGAATAGAAGAGATCCATTTGTGCAGTACTCGGCACTATTAATATTTATTTCCATTCTCATTTCATTCGGGAAAGAATTTTCCCTATTCTATGATCTGATGTTCAATTATTTCCCAATGTTCAACAAGTTTCGAATCCCTGTAATGATATTGATTCTTGTACAGATCATGATTCCGGTACTTTCGGCGTATGGAATCGTTTCGTTGATGAATGATAGCAAAGAAAAAAATGTTCAACGAAAAAAAATCTTTGAATATGTTCTACTGGGTATCGGCGTTTTACTGATTATTTCTATTGTTGCAAAAGATATCTTTATTTCAATCTATTCCATGTTCTTTTCGCCGCAGGAAATCATGCAATCGCTTGCACGATCGTATGGCAACAACCAGATGGTGTTGAGCGAGCTGCATAAAGTGATTACAGGAATGATTTCCAGCGATATTACGTACGGTTTAGTATTTCTTCTTCTATCGCTCGGAGGATTGTATCTCTATCAAACCAGCAAAATAAAATTATCAGTATTAACTGCCGTTCTTGTAAGTGTTGTGCTGATCGATCTTTGGAGAGTGAATGCTAAACCGATGGATGCAAAACCGCACCGGGATTCGCAGGAAGTATTTGCAACGCCAACGTATGTTACATTTCTTAAACAAGATACGACGGTGTATCGCACATTAGAGTTTGAACAAGGTCAACCTCCGTACAACAATACGCTTGCGTATTGGAATGTGCAAAGTGCGTATGGATATCACGGTGTAAAAATGCGGCAAATTCAAGATGTTTTTGATGTAGTAGGTTTAGGAAATCCGCTTGTATGGGGATTGATGAATGTTAAATATATTTTATCCGATCGTCCTGATTCAAATCATGTATTGATGCCAATACATCATTCGGATGGTAAATATGTGTTGTATAATCGTGCTGAATTGCCGCGCGCATTTTTTGTCAATCGGTATGAAGTTGCAAAAGGATTGGATATTTTGAACAACATTAAAGCAATGAGTTTTGATCCGCGCGATGTTGCGTTCTTTATGGAAGATCCGAAACTTACTATTGATGCACCGCTGCCGGGCAGTGAAGCAATGTACACTCATTTTGGAATTCAAGATATTGCGTTACATGTAAAAGCGACCGGAAACAATTTACTGTTCTTGAGCGAATCATGGTATCCCGAAGGATGGAAAGCATATATAGATGGAAACGAAACTCCGATCCATCGCATGAATTATATGTTCCGCGGTGTTGTTGTTCCTGCGGGGGAACATACAATGACGATGAAGTTCGAACCGGCATCGTTTTCCATTGGCAAGAGTATCAGCTTAGGAACCAATCTGTTGGTTCTCAGCGGTCTTCTGGTATTAGCGATACAATTTTTCGTTCGAAAAAAGAAAGAAACACAAGTTTAAGATGATGTTGAATATGTACCAAAGCAACGAGAAAGGGTTCTAAATGAAAGCAGTGATTTTATGCGGTGGTAAGGGGACACGGATCAAAGGGATATCCGAATTACTTCCTAAACCAATGGTGCCCATCGGCGGCATGCCTATTTTATGGCACATCATGAAGAATTATTCTCATCACGGGATCAAGGAATTTATTCTGTGTTTGGGTTATAAATCGTGGGAGATTAAAGAATTCTTTGTGAACTATAAGGCCATTTGCCATGATTTTACAATAAATCTTAAGAACGGCCATATGGACATTCACGATACTATGGAAGGCTCGGACTGGAAAGTGACGCTTGCCGATACCGGAGAAAATACCATGACAGGCGGACGCCTGTCGCGAGTAAAAAAATATTTAGAAGGTGAAGAGCTGTTTTGTCTAACCTACGGTGACGGTCTTTCTGATATAAACATCCGGGAGAGTATAGAATTTCACAGGAAATCCGGGAAAATCGGCACATTAGCTGCCGTACGTCCATCTTCGCGATTTGGTGAAATTACATTCAAAGATTCCACCGTTACCAATTTCAATGAAAAAGCGAATATTGGACAAGGATGGATAAACGGCGGATTTATGGTCTTCGACAATAAAAGACTCTGGGATTATTTGTGGACAGATGATGATCTGGTGTTAGAGCGAGACACGCTTCCAGCTCTCGTTAAAGAGAATCAACTGGGGGCATTTCAGCATGAAGGATTCTGGCTAGGGATGGATACTCCACGAGAATATGAAACCTTAAATGAAATGTGGGCAAACGGAACTGCTCTCTGGAAAAACTGGGATTAATAACTTTATGGAACATTCATTTAAAAAATTTTATCACGACAAACGTGTTTTAGTAACAGGGCATACGGGTTTTAAGGGGGCATGGCTCAGCATCTGGCTCAACGAGCTTGGTGCAAAAGTATTTGGATATTCATTGGATCCTCCATCGCAACCGAATATCTATGAATCGTGTGGTCTGCAAAGCCGCATTGAAGAAGTACATGCCGATGTTCAGAATTATGATACATTAAAAAAATATGTTTCAGAAGTGAAACCTGATGTCGTGTTCCACTTAGCTGCTCAGGCACTGGTACGATATTCCTATGATGTTCCCCAACTGACCATGAGAACCAATGTTCTCGGAACTTTAAACATTCTCGAAGCTGTCAAAGAATCTGATTCGGTTAAATCGCTCGTCATTGTCACAAGCGATAAATGCTACGAGAATCATGAACAAGTCTGGGGATATAAAGAGAGCGATCCTCTCGGCGGGGAAGATCCGTACAGCGCCTCAAAGGCTGCTGCAGAAATTGTTTTTCGTTCGTATCTCAAATCTTTCTTTCGACATAAGGAAAATCTCGGTGCCGTGAGCGTGCGCGCAGGAAATGTCATTGGAGGTGGAGATTGGGCAAAGGATAGGATCGTACCGGATGCCATCAGATCCTTGAGCAAAGGTGAGTTAATTCAAATACGAAACCCAATGGCCATGCGTCCATGGCAGCATGTGTTAGAACCGCTCAGTGGTTATTTATGGCTGGCTGCACGTGCAAGCGATGATCCGACCGGATTTTCTGGAGCATGGAACTTTGGGCCAAACGATAATTCTGCAAAGTGTGTAAGTGATCTTGTGGAAGCGATCATTGGTAAATGGAAAAGCGGCGGATTCGAAGTTATGCAGCAAGAGGGACGAAAACTCCATGAAGCAGGCTGGTTACGATTGACCTGTGACAAGGCCCATGTCATACTGCCCTGGTCTGCGGTGCTCACGTTCGATGAAAACATGAAACTTACCGTAGACTGGTATAAAAAGTATCACGAGAGCCCGGATCAAAACCTGTATCATTACACTGTTCACCAGATACGCCAGTATACTGAATTGGCACGAAAGAGAGATCAAATCTGGGCATCTTAATACCAGAAATGAGGCTCTGATATTCATATGTTTTGTATCTGATTGATGTCTTTTTTAACAAGAACCTGTTATGTGAAAATGAATATGAATCACACAGAGATTTTTTGCCGTTCATGTAGTTCTGACCGGCTTGCACCAATTTTATCGTTAGGTCACATGCCATTAGCGAACGCCTTGCTGACTCAAGCTCAACTCGGCCTGCCTGAATCAACCTATCCGCTGGATCTTGTATTTTGTCCGCAATGCAGCTTAGTGCAGATCACCGAGACAATTTCTCCGGAACAGTTATTTCGAGAATACTTTTATTTTTCTTCTGTCTCTGACACAGTGTTGGAAAATGCCAAGAACATTGCAAACCGTTTAATCACAAATAGAAATTTAACTTCATCAAGCTTGGTCGTTGAGATTGCCAGCAACGACGGCTATCTTTTAAAGAACTATCTGGACAAGAATATTCCCGTCTTAGGAATAGAACCAGCAGCAAATATCGCACACTTAGCAAAAAAAAGCGGTATTCGTACTCTCAGTGAATTTTTCGACGAAACATTAGCGCAGCGATTACGGACACAGGGTGAACAAGCAGATGTTCTTCATGCCAATAATGTTGTAGCACATGTCGCAAACCTTCATGGGGTTGTGGCGGGAATAAATGTGCTTTTGAAACCCGATGGTGTCGCAGTCATTGAAAATCATTATGTAAAGGATCTTATCGATCACGTTGAGTTTGATTCCATTTACCACGAACATTTGTGCTATTACTCAGTGACCTCGTTCCAAAAGTTGTTCCGTCAGCACAATCTTGTTCTGGTAGATGCCGAGAGGCTGCCGATCCATGGAGGTTCCATACGAGTCTTCTTTCAACGTGCGGATGGTCCATGCAGCATGACACACGAGGGTGCCACACGAGTACAGAGATTGCTTGAAGAAGAAGCTGCGTGGGGTGTTGATCGATTTGATTGGTATAAAGGTTTTGGCGAAAAAGTAGAGCAGACAAAACGGGAATTGGTTTCGGTTTTACAAAAATTAAAAACGGAGGGCAAGAAGATTGCCGTCTATGGGGCGTCTGCAAAGAGCGCCACTCTGCTGAACTACTATGGGATCGGGTCAGATATTTTCAGTTATGTGGTCGACAGGGGACCCGCGAAGCAGGGACGCTATACGCCGGGAACCCATCTTCGCATCTATCCGCCGGAACAGTTGCTGGAAACTCAGCCGGATTATGTGCTTCTGCTCTCGTGGAATTTTGTGGAGGAGGTTTTGCAGCAGCAATCTGAATATCGCCGGCGTGGTGGAAAGTTTATCATCCCAATTCCCCATCTAAAAATTGTGTAATAAAAATGATCTTTTCTAAAACAGCCATCCCTGATGCTTTTCTTATTTCTTTGAATCGTAATGAAGATGAGCGGGGGTTTTTCGCTCGTACATTTTGCCGCTCTGATTTTACAGAACACGGGCTCAACCCCGATCTTGTGCAGTGCAGCATCTCTTTTAATAAACAGAGGGGCACTTTGCGCGGTATGCATTTCCAGAAACCGCCGTACGAAGAGACCAAAGTAGTGCGGTGCACGATGGGTGCAATGTTCGATGTTATTATTGATCTGCGACCTGACTCGCCGACATTTAAACAATGGCTGTCGTTTGAATTAAATGCTGAGAACAGATTGATGTTGTATATTCCCCGGGGTCTTGCTCACGGATTCCTGACACTGGAAGATAATACTGAGGTGTTGTATCAAATGTCTAATCGATATGTCACAGAATCTGCCGCAGGTGTTCGATGGAACGATATTGCCTTCGGGATTCAATGGCCTGAGACTCCACGGATTATTTCAGTGAAGGATCAGGAGTACACGGATTTTATCTTATGAAGAAAGTTCTCGTAACCGGAGGAAGTGGATTTATCGGTCGGCACTGTCTGCCGGAACTCATAGCAAATGGTTATGAGGTGCACGCTGTGTCTATTATGCCAGAAGAACCCATACCTCATGTTCATTGGCATGTCGTTGATTTGCTGAATCCAGGAGAAATGAACAAACTCATCGCAAAAATAAAACCAACACACCTCCTTCATTTATCATGGTATACTGTTGTGGGCAAGTACTGGATGTCGCTGGAGAACATCCGCTGGGTTCAGGCAAGTTTGGAATTACTTCGGGTATTTGCGGCAAACGGTGGAAAGCGTGTTGTGATGGCAGGGACATGTGCTGAGTATGATTGGAAATATGAATTGTATTCCGAGCAAACCACACCTCTTGTACCCGCAACACTCTATGGAGTATGCAAGCATGCGTTGCATCTCATAGTGAATGCTTTTTGCAAGCAAACTGGGTTGAGTTATGCCTGGGGACGAATTTTTTTTCTCTATGGACCGCACGAGCATCCGGACCGACTTGTCTCTTCTGTGATTCGTTCACTGTTGCAAGGAGAACCGGCACGTTGTTCTCACGGCAATCAAATACGGGATTTCCTTTATGTGGAAGATGTCGCTCATGCATTTGTTGCGCTCCTCGATTCCGATATAGAGGGTGCTGTGAACATTGGACGAGGAACACCGACAGCAATTCGTGAGGTTGTTGAGATAATCGGCGACCAATTACATAGTAAGCATTTAATTCAACTCGGAGTGCTACCCGCTCCGCCAAATGATCCCCCTGTTTTGATTGCCGATATACACAGACTCCAAAGTATTGGCTGGCAACCGAAGTACGATTTGAAAAGCGGATTAGAACAAACAATTGCTTGGTGGAGAAATAAATAATGAAACGTATTTTCTATTCAAAAAAAGTCCCTATACTACAGAATAAAGTATATCCTGATCCTAATACAGCAAAAACAGCTCCTTTTGGGATTTTAAATATCGTTATGGACAATAAAACACCATTTGCATTTAATGCTGATTTTGATGCAAGTCTTATTAATTATGACAAAGACTATGACAACTCTGTGCCTTCGGATGTATTTATTGGTTACTATGACGAAATTGCTGATCACCTATCTTCACAATATCACTTAGGAAGTGGCAGTATTATTGACATTGGCTGTGGAAAAGGAACTTTCTTGTCAAGAATGGCAAGTCGCTATGAGAATATTCATTGCATAGGTATTGATCCATCTTATGAGGGTTCAAAATCTTCACACAACGGTCGCGTTAAGTTCATTAATGAATATTTTTTGGAGAAACATATTAATAACGTTGAATCTGTTTCATTAATATTGTTAAGACATACT
This sequence comes from Bacteroidota bacterium, assembly GCA_031420755.1. Lineage (GTDB taxonomy): Bacteria > Bacteroidota > Ignavibacteria > UBA10030 > UBA8401 > UBA8401. The sequence continues at coordinate 7,554 of JANONI010000266.1, forward strand.
TTAGAACATATTCCATCACCAATTGATTTTCTAAAAAATATTTTTTCTATTCTTAAGGACAGAATAAAATCTGAACCTGTTCCTGTATTTATTGAAGTACCAGATCTGATGTGGACACTTAAAAACAATGCTTTTTGGGATTTCTGTTATGAACATGTCAACTATTTTACTGAAGAGAGCCTTTATCAGTGCATCAGTGCTTCAGAAGCCCAAGTTCTAAACATTACAAAGGCTTTTTTTGGTCAATATATTTGGGCAGAGTGCATAATCAATTCGAATAATTTCACAAACACAAAATTGTATAAAATCAACCATTTAGATTTAACCTGTAAAGATATTATAGCACATTGCAAAAATAGTTTAAAAACAATCACCGAAAAGATAAGAACACTTAAAATCAACAAGAAAATAGTGATTTGGGGAATGGCAACGAAGGGAGTCATGTTCTCACTTCATCTTATAAATAATGATATCACGGTTGATTATTGCATAGATATTAATACTAATAAACAAGGCAAATATATTCCTTTATCTGGTTATAAAATAGACCATCCAAATTGTTTAGCAAATGAAAATGATTATGCAATTATTTGTATGAATCCGAATTATGCAAAAGAAGTGCGTGAATTATGCTCTAATCTTAAATTAAAACATACAATGTATGATGCAGAAATTAATGAAATATTTTTATGAAATTATAATCACTAACACTTTGGTACGATAATAAAGTTTTGCATCACTACAACAAGGAACCCCATGAGAGTAACAATAGATACTGAAGAAAAAAAAATAACTTATGAATCTGATGGCAAGAAGCAAACAGCTAATTTATTTACCAAGGAATCATTCGAATTGCTTTCAGACTTATGGCTTAAGGTAGGATGGAATCAAAAATATCCATATACCTTTAGTTGGATGGGACGACCTATCATTCAATTACCCGAGGATATGATTCGCATCCAGGAGGTGATTTACCGCATCAAACCGGATGTGATCATTGAAACTGGAATTGCACATGGCGGCTCCCTGATTTATTATGCCAGTCTCTGTAAAGCGATGGGAAAAGGAAGAATTATTGGAATTGATATCGAGATTCGTCCACACAATGCCCAAGCAATTAGAGCACATGAATTATTTGGATTTCTTACTCTTGTTGAGGGAAGTTCAACCGATCCTGAGATTGTTGCGAGAGTGAAAAATATGGTTAAGCCCGGAGAAACCGTTCTGGTGATTCTCGACTCCAACCATACAAAGCAGCATGTTGCTGACGAACTTGAAGCGTATTATACTCTTGTAACTCCCAATTCATACATTGTTGCAACAGATGGCAGCATGCGCGATTTATTTGATGTGCCGCGAGGAAAACCAGATTGGCAATGGGATAACCCTACTGCTGCTGCTGCCGAATTCCAGCACAACCATCCTGAGTTTATTATAGAACAACCACAGTGGACTTTTAATGAAAGCGAGCTTTCGCTCAATATTACTCATTGGCCGGGTGCATGGCTGAAGAAGAAATAACGCTTCATGTCTTCACTAAAAAAAAATGTTGTTGCAAATTTTGCCGGGAGTGCCTGGACCGGCCTGATGGGGGTGATCTTTGTTCCCCTTTACATCCAGTTGATGGGTGTAGAGTCCTTTGGAATTATCGGAATTTTTGCATCTCTCCAAGCAATGTTCGCGGTGCTCGATTTGGGTTTGTCGCAAGCCCTTGCCAGAGAAATGGCACGCCTTTCTGTGGATCAAAAAAATACACCCCGCATGGCTGATACAGCACGCACTTTGGAAATTATTTATTGGGGAATTGCTTTGGTCGTTGTTGCCGTCATCATGATGGCGTCTCATTTCATCGCTTATTATTGGTTGAATCCGGAAAAATTATCACGGGAATTCCTACAGGAAGCTCTCTGGATTATGGCACTGGTCGTGGGCTTGCGTTGGCCTGTGTCGTTGTATATGGGGGGACTCAACGGTTTGCAGCGTCAAGTTCTTGTGAATTTGCTCCTCGCAATTTTTGCGACATTGCAAGGAGTGGGCTCACTTGCGGTGCTATGGTTAATACAACCAACAATCCAGGCATTCTTTTTCTGGCAGGCACTGATGGCGATTGCTCAAGTGATTGTGTTGCGGATTGCATTGTGGCGGATTCTTTCTTCTGAACGGAAAGGAAAATTTCGCAGAGATGTGCTGAAGGAGATATGGCGGTTCGCAGCGGGCATGACCGGCATCTCCCTGGTATCAACGATTCTGATGCAAACGGATAAAATCTTGCTCAGCAAGCTGCTTACTCTCTCTGACTTTGGGTACTACACTTTTGCTGCAATGGTGGCGGCAGTAATGTACAGACTCATCACGCCTGTGTTTACAGCGTACTATCCCCGTTTGACTGCGTTGGTTTCCAAAAATGATCAGCCTGGCCTCGTGCAAACGTATCATCAGGGCTGCCAAGTTATGGCGGTTGTTATTCTTCCGTCAGCGCTTACTCTCGCTTTTTTTTCTAAAGAAGTGCTCAGTTTGTGGGTAAGGGATCCCGGAGTTATTACCCATGCAAGTTTATTGGTGAGTCTGCTGGTGATCGGGAATACTCTGCATGGCTTTATGCATCTTCCCTATGCATTACAACTTGCACACGGATGGACAAAACTTTCATTATTAACAAATCTGGTTGCCGTAATTTTCTTAGCTCCTGCAATCTATTTCTCAGCGATGGCTTGGGGTGCTGTGGGTGCTGCCAGCATGTGGATTGTTCTGAATGTAGGATACCTCCTTATCGTTATTCATCTCATACATCTTCGGTTATTGAAACACGAAAAATGGTCATGGTATCGCAACGATGTAGGTAAAATTCTGGCGATTACTCTGGCTGTCACTGGTATAGGGCGATTGATTATGAGGGATGGTTTGGAAGACATTCTAAAATTCATGATATTATTGATAGTTTTTGGAGCGGCAACGTTTAGTACCGTTATAGCAACAGCATCGTTACGTAGTACCTTTAAGATTAGACGGATTTTATGATTGAT
>JANONI010000267.1:0-9288 GCA_031420755.1 Bacteroidota bacterium
TCTTTTGATCACGGGGATGACAGTTTGCAGCTTCCTCCTTCGGAAAGCCAGTCCATTATTCAACGCGATCCTGTTACGCAAGAATTTAAATTTGATATAAATACAGTTGCTGTCGTTCCTAATGCAGAGGCAAAAGGTTTGGTAAGTACAAAATCAGATCTTGAAAAAGGAATAGCGCTTTCGCACACCAAAGGAGTTGGAACAGGAAGCATTCAGTTCAAAGTTTTAAATGAATTGGCATTAAACAACAGTCTGTATAGAATATCATTTGCTCGCACGAAAGTTGGAAAAGACACAATAGTAGCGTACAGTATTTTAAAAAGAACGCCGACCGTTGAACAGTTTATTGGAAACGAAAATCTTTTTGTTAATTTGCAAAACAAAAATTTCGTCGCTGCCAGTGTAAATATCTATGATGGTGCAGATACAACAGCTCTGCTAGTCTCTTCTGCATCGATTCTTGTTGATTCTGTAAATGGAAGACTTCGCGCGACTACAACGGGCATTTTATTGAGAACAAAAACATACACTGTTTCATATCAATATTACCCGGTGGCGAACAGCGGTTACTATAAAGCAAACGATTCTAATCCGGTATTTGATGGTATTAGAGCGTACGCTCTCAATGATACATTGTTGTTGGATGCAGTGAATACTGGATTTACAAGTAAAATAAATTCTGATAGTATGGTTGCAAATATTTCCACTACGTTTGCATCAATAACAACAGGAAAAATACATCCGATTGATTATAGGATCACTTTTACTACAACAACCACAGCACTTGACTCAAGTGGAAATTACATAGCGCCTGCCGATTCATTTGTTTCTTCGGCAACAGTTATATCAGTAAATAAAGTGTATGTGAAAACTCCGTTCAAAATAGAGAACATCACCGATACTACCAAGTTGACAATCATCATTCAAGATAAAACAGGTCCAAATAATAAGGCAGGGCGTTGGGATTTAGGGGAAGAAATCATTTTTATGGAATTAGCTGCCCCGATATCTCAATCAAAAATATTTCATAACCTATTAATCACAAGAAAGAGCGGTGTGATCAATTATGTTATACCCGCAGGATCCGTCTATAATTTAATAACAAAAAAACCATTCGCGGTTAATGACGAATATGAATTTAGCACAAAGGCAATGACATACAATGCTACGCTCGGCGACCAAATGCTGCAGAATGTTTATGTTGTTCCAAATCCTTATGTGATCAACAGCGCATTTGAAATACCTTCCAATCGAACAGACTTGCGCGGAGATAGAGCGATACAATTTAGAAATCTTCCGAGAGAATGCACCATTCGTATTTACACCATTACGGGAGAACTTGTGCAAACATTACGTAAGAATGATAATACGGCATATCTGAATTGGGACTTACTTTCATCAGAAAGCGCTCGTATCGGCTATGGAGTGTACATCTATCATATCGAGACTCCGACAGGCGGAATAAAAATCGGTCGTCTTGGAATTATTAAATAAAAACTGGAGAACTTTTTCATGAAATTTGTAATCCGTTTAATAATATTCTTCATTATCATCGCAACAATGAATGTTGCAAATGCACAGCTTAGCAGAACGACAACGAAAGTCGGAACTACGGTAGCGCAATTCTTAAAGATTGGCGCCGGCGCACGTTCTGTTGCTATGGGAGGAAGCGCTGCTGCAATGGATGGGGATGTGTATTCCATTTATTGGAATCCCGGTTCACTCGCTCGCTTGAAAACCCCGGGTGAAACTTCATTCAATCACACACAATGGCTTGCCGATGTCGATTATAATTATGTTGCAAGCGGATTAACGATTGATGGATTTGGTACGCTGGGACTTTCGGTAACGTCTCTGCGTGTACCGGAAGATATTGTCCGTACAGAAATTAATCCTGAAGGTGATGGGAGACGCTGGAGTTATGGTGCGTTTTCGATGGGGTTATCGTTTGCCCGATCACTTACCGATAGATTCTCAATAGGTTTTACAGCAAAATATATCCGTGAGGGGTTATGGAATATGTCTGCCTCAGGTTTTGCATTTGATGTTGGTACAATTTACACCACGACATTTAACGGCTTGAAGATCGGCGCCAGCATTTCAAATTTTGGCACTAAGATGCGTCTTGATGGTCAGGATATCTCCTTTAACAATTTCCCGAATGGAGAGTTGGGACAAGGTCCGCAGAATATTCAATCCTTATATAAAACTGAATCGTACGATATACCGCTTCAATTCCGTATTGGATTAGCAATGGATGTAGTAAAAATGGATGTTATCCGTGCGACAGTTTCGGTGGATGGTACTCATCCGAATGACAATGTTGAATATGTCAATTCCGGATTGGAATTTGCGTACGATGAAATGTTCTTCGGTAGGATTGGATACAATTCACTTCTATTGGAAAATTCTGAACGAGGATTGACCTGGGGTGTTGGAGTATATTTCCAAATAACAAATCTAAATGGAATAAAGGTCGATTATGCGTTTGCAGATCACGGTCGCTTGAATAATGTGCAATATGTTTCTGTAAGTGTTACGTATTAATTTTACTATGCCCTTCGAGGATTTTTTGCAAAACTGCAGGATAACCATCGTCTGAAGATTTCCATTTTTTAAAGGACGACTAAAATAGTTACAACAAAAAAACCTGAGTTCATCACTCAGGTTTTTTTGTTGCTCTGCTACGGTACAATTTATTTCAGCAGCACCATCTTAATCGTCTTTTCAAGATTTCCCGATGTCATCTTAGCAATATAAGTTCCTGAGGCAACCTGCCGTCCTGAATTGTTTTTTCCATTCCATTCAACTATATGTGAACCTTTTGTATAATCTTCATTGCTTATCAACGAACGAACTTCTTTCCCGAGCATATCGTAGATTTTCAAAGAAATCTTTTTATCAAGCGGTAGCACAAAATTAATATTCGTAGTTGGGTTGAACGGATTGGGATAATTTTGCTGTAACACGTAATCATCCGGTGTAATAATCACCATATCTTTACTGTAGACTGAATTTGATTTGTCGCGTTCCAACAACCGGAGCACCCACTTTTTCGGATTAGTTACTTTTCTAGAAGAATCAATTACAAATACGCTTGTGATTATATCATAGGTTTGCCAAGAGTACGTTATGGAATCTGCAAGTGCTTGGTAGGGAAGAGCTAATTCAAGTTTTCCGTCGCCATCAATATCTATTGGCGGAGATAACTTAGAAACAAATCCTTCGCCACGTGTACGAACAGTATCTTTTGTGCCAAGCGAATCTCTCACCGCAATTCCAGAATAAATGTCCCCTTCTCCTGTATAATAAACTTTTCTAATATAATTTGCAGGGTCAATAATATCACCCCCCTGAAATTCTACCGCAACAACATTGCTCGGGTACGATGATGCAACAATTATTTCACCTTTACCGTTGCCGTCAAAATCACCGGTCGTTGCGCTAAAACTTGAAATAGGATTGCCCGAGATGTTTTGCGAAACGTTAGACATTACTCTTGCAACACGTGTTGCATCTGCTTTCAAGACGTTATCGCCGGGTTTGTAATTGATAACGAATAAACTTCCCGTTTCCGGTCCGTCATCTGCGAACATCGGAAAATACACTTCTTGGTTGCCATCCTTATCGAGATCGGCAACCGTTCCGCCGAATAATGCAACGTGATCAAATGTGGGCGTGAAACGATAAAATTGATTTCCATTGGTCGGATTAGCCGTGTCGGCAAGAACATACGTGTCCGGACCCGTTGCTTTTATCACAAAATAATCTCCGAAGTTCCAATTGTGACAAACCATCTCAAATTTTCCGTCTCCATCTAAATCCGCAGGATGAATTGCGTACGGAGAACCGCCGCCATATTTTGTGCTGGCAGAACGACCAGGTGTTGCTCCTTCAATTTGGAATGATGCAAAGCCCTGTTCTTCAAATGCCCACTCTCCAATTGCAGAAATAATTAAATAGTCGTCATTAACACTGCCTGAAAGGTTTTTAGGAGTTATCAACTCTTGAATGCCATCCTTATCAATATCCATTATTTCATAATGTTCTACATTAGATTGCAAACCCCCTTCCACAGCCGTTCCGGCAAGCGAGCCAAATCCCGGACCGTACACCACCGTAGGCGGAATAACTGCAGATGGTTTTGTACCAAATTTATGACTCCCTACAACACCATCCCATTCAAAAACCAAAAATCCGCCCCCAAGCCGCAAGAAAATTATTTCACCTTTTCCATCACCGTCAAGATCGCCGGATCGAATTGTGCGGGGTGTAGAACCACCACCAGTTCCATATTGCAAAGTTTGATTGAGTAATGGAGAAGACCAAATCCATTCTAATGTGTCGTTATTTTTTGCCTGAAACGCATGTACACGACCGGTTTTTGTATAGTCGGTAAGAAGAATCTCCGGTTTTCCATCTTTATTAAGATCATTCGTTACCCACGCGCCGCGAACGCCAATATCACCAAAATAAGCACTATCCGGTTTTGTTGTTGATAGTTTAGGTGTGAACTTTCCGCCAATATGCACTTGTGATACTGCAAAAGTTGCGACCAAAAGAAACAAGAAAGTAAATGTAAATTTTTTTTTCATCTCTGCTCCTATGAAATTATTAAATTTTGCAACGTAAGTGGCGTGTTGAGATATTGCGTATGGAATAAAATACTCAATCCAATTCTCTGAAACAAGAATCATTTTGAAAAAAGGTACCGCCGTTTTTTTTGAAATCATATACTTATTTGGTATTTTTATAATATATTTTACAATTCAACATCCAAATTCTTGCGTGAATATTTTTCAGCATTTTACTACAGCATCAACTGTCCTCATCATAAAACCCCGCGCAATCGGTGATGTGTTGCTATCTACTCCTGTCATTGAGAATCTAAAATCGTTGTTTCCTCATATTGAAATTGATTTTCTTTGCGAACATTTTGCGGCGGATGTTGTGAAGGGAAATCCATTTTTGCGAAATGTTATCACGTTCAACAAGAAACAAGATTCTACGGTGTCCATCGTCAGACGCATTAGAAAAAACAGATATGATGTTGTGATTGATCTTTTTTGTAATCCTCGAACAGCATTTCTCACCTTTGTTTCCGGCGCAAAATATAGAATCGGTTTTCCATTTCGCGGTCGTTCCTATGCGTACACTCATCTTGTTCCTCCGCGCGGCGGTGAAGTTCATAATGTAGAATTTAATTTAGATGTTCTTAAATATTTCGAGCTTCCAATCACTTCACTCCGCCCGCTTTTTCCATTGTCAAATAACGAAATGCTATTTGCCAATAATTTTTTTGTGCAAAATAACTTATCGGGAAAGATGGTAATCGGAATTAATGCAAGCGGCGGCTGGTACACAAAAAAATGGAATCGGAATTCCTTTGCCAATTTGATAGATAAAATTTCACACAGTGGTCAATATGAATTTCTGTTGTTTTGGGGACCAGATGAGCATGATGATGCTATTATGATTCAAAAAAGTGTGAACACTTCAACACATATTATTCCGAAAACATCGCTCAAAGAAATGGCTGCTTTGCTGCAACGATGTTCATATCTTATCAGCAATGATTCAGGACCGATGCATATCGCGGCATCGCTTAACGTGCCGACACTCGGTATTTTTGGTCCGACAAACCCGCATTTGCAAGGTCCGTATGGGAAACAGCACGTTTGGGTTAGAAATGAACTATTGGATTGTCTTGAATGTAATCTAACAAAATGCCCCATCGGAAATATTTGTATGACCGAACTTTCAGTCGATGTAGTCTATTCTGCATTTCAACAACTTATAATGAAAAATAAAAAATAGTATGACAAAAAAAATACAAAAGAGAAAAAGAGCTGCAAAAAAATTAATTATTCCTGATTGCAAACGATTTACAGGATACAAACCATGTTTTCCGGACACGGTGTGTTATACGAAGCACCCTTGCGAAGCATACTTTGTATCGGGTAAAAAATGCGAGGATCACCAACCGATTGGGAAAAAAATTCTCATCATAAATCTTGACGCAATGGGTGCCGTTGTTCAAACTACGGCAATGCTGCCGGCTATTAAAAGAAAATATCCAAACAGTCACATCTCTTGGATTACACTGAAGAATGCTTATCGCTTGCTGGATAATAATCCGTACCTTGATGCAGTGTATCTATGGGAATCAGAAAATTGGTTGATTCTACAACAAATGGAATTTGATATTTTATATCAAACAGACAAGACAAAACGTTCCTGTGCATTTGGAAATACAATCAAAGCGAAAGAAAAATATGGATTTGGTTTGAATAAAAATGGTAAGATTATTCCGCTAAATAAAGAAGCAGAATATAGTTACATTCTTGGACTTGATGATGAATTGAAATTTCGCAAAAATCAAAAATACGGCACACAGATTCTTCAAGAATCAATGAAACTGAAATATCAGCGTGATGAATATGTATTTGAACTTTCAGAAGAAGAGAAAAAATTTTGTGACCAGTACAAATTTGAAAATAATTTTAAAAATAATGCACTGATCGTTGGTTTTAATACTGGATGTTCATATCTGTATGAAAACAAAAAAATGACTATTGACCAGCATGTAACATTGATAAATTCCATGCATTCAATTCCCGGAGTGAGACTTGTTCTGGTCGGCGGTCCGGAGGATACAGAACGAAACGCTGAATTAGTGAGAAGAGTGGGTGACAAAGTTTTGAATACTCCTACAACGGAAGGCGTGCGGCGCGGAATATGTTATGAAAATATCTGTGATGTGATCATCACCGGTGATTCTTTTGGCATGCACGTTGCAATTGGATTGAAGAAATATGTCATTGCATGGTTTGGTTTAAGCTGCTGGAGTGAAATTGATCTGTATGACAGAGGGATAAAATTAATTCCCGAAGGTTTATTCTGTGCTCCATGTTGGAAAAAACAATGTCCGTATAATCTGGAATGTATTCAAATGATCGATTTGGAGAGAGTTACATCTGAAGTTAAGAAACTTGCGGTAAAAAAAACGTAGCATGCTGTTAGTCGCTCTTTAATAACTATACCACCTTGCGAAGGTTATATGTCAAAAACTATAAAACCTTCGCAAGTCCCAAGGGGCAACCTTGGTGGTTACTCGTTCCTTTTTATTTTAGGGCGGTTCTCAAAATTAATAAATCAATGTCATTCTCTACGAGTCGTAGACCGAGCGACCTGCCCGCTCGAAGAGTCTTCGACCAGCGGTCAGGCGGGAGCGAGGAATCTCGTTCTTTATTTTGCCTACGGCTCGTAGAGAAGAAAAAACGAGACTTCTCGCCCGCCTGCCTTTGCCGAAACGAAGCATCGGCTTCGTGTTTACACACCGTAGTGTTTCAACACGCAGGCGTGCAGGCAGGCTCCTCGAAAAGACAATCCTCTTGAATTTTTAGAAACGCCCTATATAATAAAAAAAACGGCACAAGAGAATTAGTTTTTGCCGCAGTTTTCACGAATATTTTTGTATTTTATTTGTGAACTTTGCGGCATTTTTTTTCCAAATACCATGCTCATGATAGAATACATACAAAACAATAAAATCTCTTTAGCTGCAATTATTCTGTGGCTTATTATCTTTTCGGTTTATCTAAAAACACTTGCACCGACCGTAGGATTCATTGACAGCGGAGAATTGTCAACCGTTGCATTAACTCTTGGCGTTGCACATCCTACCGGTTATCCATTGTTTACTTTATTAAGCAAAGTATTCTCATTGCTTCCGGTCGCCGAAGACGAAATTGTGCGGTTGAATATTTTCTCAGCGTTTTTAACTTCAACAGCCGCTGTAATATTTTTCTTTTTTGTTGTTGAACTATTTAAAGTTTTCAAGAAAGAGAAAAGTTATTCTATTTTGGTTGCTTCTTTTTTTTCTGCATTAATTTTAGCTTTTTCAAAAACCTTCTGGACTCAAGCTGTCTCTTTCGAAGTATATTCTTTACATCTTGCCTTAATCTCTGTTGTTCTTTTCTTGTTTGTAAAGGCAATTAACACTAATCATAAGAAAATGTGGATAGTATTTGCGTTTTTAGTTGGTTTGTCATTTACTAATCATCTCACAACGATCCTTCTTGCTCCGGCATTGCTATATTGGTTTTTTGCTGAATTTGGATTTAATAAAAATACATTCAAGAAAATTCTATTCTTAACGCCATCATTCCTTGTCGGACTTTCGGTATATCTTTATTTGCCAATTCGTGCGTTGCAATCTCCGTTGTTGAATTGGGGAAATCCCCATACAGGTGAAAAACTTTGGTGGCATTTTACCGGTAAGCAATTTCGAGTGTGGATGTTCTCGTCGAGCGAATCAGCGAAAAAACAATTGAACTATTTTTTTGAAAATCTGCCGAATGAATTCCATTTCATAATTCTTATCTTGGCAGTTGTTGGTTTTTTTGTTTTACTTTTCTCTAACCGAAGAGTATTTGCCTTTATAGTATTGTTATTTGTTTCCTGTGTCTTATATGCAATCAATTATGATATTCACGATATTGACTCATATTTTTTGTTGGCGTTTATTTCTTTGGCAATATTGGTCAGTGTCGGAATACAAAAAATTATTGATGGCTATGAAGGTAAGACAGTAAGCATAATTGCATTAATTATTTTGGTTGGATTGTCGGGTGTTCAGCTTTTTGCAAATTATGATAAAGTTGATCAAAAAAATAATTATCTTGTAGAAGATTATACAAAAAATATCCTACTCAATCTTCCAAAGAATTCAATTGTCCTTTCGTATCAATGGGACTATTTTGTTTCTGCATCATACTATTTTCAACACGTCAAAAATATTCGTTCGGATATCGTTGTATTGGATAAAGAACTTTTCCGTCGTTCGTGGTATTTCTCTCAATTGGAAAGAATGTATCCCGCAATAATGAAAAAATCAAAAAATGAAATTGATTTATTTCAACAAGAACTATATAAGTTTGAGCATGATCTTCCGTATGATTTTTCTGTCATCGAAGGAAAATATTCGGAATTACTGAAAAGTTTTATTGAAAAGAATGATTCCGTTGCATTTTATGTAACCCCTGAAATTGAAGCGCACTATACCATTGGGTATAATCGAATTCCGGAAGGATTGTTGTTTCGATTGTCTAAGGATTCAGCGTACAGTCCAGCCCAGTTTCCCAAAATTCAAGTTCGAAATTTTTCAAGTAAAGATATTTACTCTCAGCAGATTAAAAAATTAACCATTGAGGGCATATTAAGACGAGAAATATATGAGCGGGTATTTCTCAAGGATAGTTTTGCCATTTTATATCACCAAAAAGC
>JANONI010000268.1:0-2581 GCA_031420755.1 Bacteroidota bacterium
ATATTTGAAACCGTTGCAACCCACGCTGCGCGAAATTCCCGCTTCGGCGGCTGAGTTTGAGCGTAGAATAATATGGTGAATGCAAAAGAGAGAAAAACAATTATATAAAATTTTTTCATCGGATTTTTAAAAAAGAAGTGATTGTGCTCGGTGAACTTGTAGCAGAAATGTACGGGATAAAGAATGACAAAGCAATACTGTGAAGAAATAGTTTGCTCCTTTAACCCTTCGAGGGTTATATTTTCAAAAGTCCACAAAACTGAAAAATTGAACACTCTAAAATAACAACCCTCGAAGGGTTTCTGCTATTTCAGCAAATACTATTTTATCAATATCAATTTTTTTGTTTGTGTAAATGTTCGTTCACCGTTGGATTTCACGGTTATCGTATAAAAATACACTCCCGTTGATACAGTCGTTCCGGCATTGTCTTTCCCATCCCATTCCAATTCATACGTTCCAATCGGTTGAATTGCATTTGCTAACGTGCGAACCTGCTGACCCAACACATTGTACACATTCAGCGAAACGTGCCCGCTATGACCAACCGTATATCGAATCTGCGTTGACGGGTTGAATGGATTCGGATAATTCTGCATCAACGCATAATCAACGGCAACGAGCGGAATTCCCTGTGTATTGTTTTCAACGTATTCTTTTTTACCGGCAAGTAAACGGAAAGCACGGCGCGATTCATTTTTTGCCATTGTAAATTCATACTGATACGTTTGATCTAATGACATTGCGCGTTCAGTCGTTTTATCAACAACATACATTTCAAAGTCGTTTGGAAAATTGCCAAATTGCGACAGGGTTAATGCCACGCGCGATTGCGATGCTGCCGTAATAACATCAAAGTCCCAGAACACACCTTCACTGCTTATCGAACGAATATCCATTGCATACGATCCGCTCTGTTCCTTCCACGAATTATTTTGGAAACGAACGATCACATAATCAGTCGGCGATGAAGGGGGTTCTGCGACATCATACAAATCAAATTCATCCTTTGCTCCTTTGGCAACGCCGGCAAAATTTTCTTCGTCAGCGGATTTTCCCGAAACGGCACTGATACCAATTCTCCACTCTCCCTCATTATACGCTGCTGCGGAATATCCGGATTTTTTTAAATTAGTAATATCTTCAGGATTGATATAAATCGTTATGCTATCCTTCGACAGATTTTTAACGAAATATCCAACAAACGGATCGAGCGCAAGAGATTCCGCCTTGAATGTTTCACCGACAAATTTCCAGATAATGTTCTGTGTAGAGTCGTGAAGCGAATTTTTCCAGCTTACTTTGTATGGGAACGGATTTCCAACCATCGAATATCCGGGACCAATCTTTATCGGATAAAATGTTTGTACAGGAATAATCGTTGCATTACCAAGACTCAATCCAAATTCCCCGCGAGTGATTAGCCAATACGATTCTCCTCGCTTGAATGATTTGAATTTTTCATTCGGAAACTCTGCATACTTTACGGTAACCGGATCATATCGTCCGAACAATCTCCAGACCAACGGATTCTGTGCACCCAATCCTTTAAGAACAGATGTTATATCAGAATTTTCAAGATCGAACGGAATGCTGACCAATTGATATTTTTCATTCAATGTTTTATTCGGAAGTTTCACTTCGTAATCTTCGGTAACACTGAACACATTAATTGCAAACGTAAGATTATCTTTGATCAAAATATTCGGTGGTGTCTGCTGATTGGCAGATTCTGCCTTCCAAACATCGGCATCACCGAGCAATAGAATTTTTCCTTTTCCAATTTTGCTAAGACCAGCAACTGCAGGCTGTACACTATTCGTCCCGCCGATCGTCTTTCCATTTGGTGATGTTGTTATTAACGGGATTGCCGTTCCGGAAACTGTTACGCTTGCACTTCCAAAGAACACCAGTGTATCAACATTGGAAAAATACGGATGTTTTGCATCGGCAAACGTGGTCAACATTGGTGAAGTTGCATCGGAGTAAAAATTTAAAGAGTCTACAACTAAATTTGAATCAAGTGCAAGATTAGTTGTCCACGAGGTATCTTGTAATAATGAATTGAGTGCAGCAGCATTATTTCCTTCCGCCGATGCATTGCCAAGCGCAACCAATAAACCTCCGTTGGTTACAAATTTTTTTACTGAATCGATTTCCTGTTTCGTAAAATTCTTTTGCGGCGCGATCAATAATAAAATATCATTTCCAGATGGACGAAGATCGGAACCAGTCAGTGTTATTTGAATTCCGCTTTGTTCAAAAAATTTAAATAACTGTCTGATACCGCTTGTAGAATCGTTAAATGAAAGCGGAGAATTATGCAGTGTATCCACCAACAATTTTTTTGTCACCGCAAGTTTTGCAATGGCTGCGCCATTTACCACCAGCATAAGCAAAGGATTTTTTGAATCTTTTATCGTGAAACTATATGCGGTATAATGTCCGCCAACCGCTTTTGGATGATACGTAACGCTGATGGTTTTATTTGCACCCGGAGCTATGAACGAAATGCCTGCCGTATCAATAGTAAAATTTGGGTCGGATTTCAGAGAGAGTTGCGGCGAAGCGATAAGCATCA
>JANONI010000269.1:0-2885 GCA_031420755.1 Bacteroidota bacterium
TAACAGTACCTACTCAAAAGTGGCGGGGACGTGCGTGTACGAACATTTGTATTTCAAACAAACATTAGTGCGTATAGACAGTTTAGTGTTCCAAACCGCCACCTTCTTGTAGCTGCGGAACGTTATTCCGAATTAACGGGATTTAAAAACGAAGTGCGCAGACATTGCGGATAGTTCAAGCTTACTTCCACTTCGACTGCGAGAGTGCAACAGCAAGAAACGATGTAATCAATAATACATTGTACTCAATTTCACTCTTTCCAAATCCACCCACCGACCACCCATGCTTAAACTGGGAAAGATATATCTGCACTATGAGATAGACCGCTAATAACAATCCTATCGGCTTAACAAATTTTCCAAGAAGAAATGTCAATCCCCCGAGGATCTCAAATGCGGTAAGTGCCCACGCGACAATTGTTCCCTGCGGGATTCCGCTTAATGTAAGAACTTCACCAAATCCCAGCACGGTGTTAGAATAGATGCGTAGTGCGCCGTGGGCAATGATAATCGCCCCGATAACGATTCGCAGTATTGTTAACGCTTTTGAGGATTGTATCGTCATTTTTTTTCTTTTGTTGATTTTAATTGTTTTGAAGATTGAGATTTATCCGATGTAAAGTTCAAAGAGATCGAGTTGATGCAATATCGTAATCCTGTTGGCGGCGGACCATCTTCAAACACGTGGCCGAGATGCGCTTTACATTTTTTGCAATGCACTTCAACGCGCCTCATTCCAAGAGAATTATCGACTTCTTCTTCTACCATTCCATTGTTCATTGCAGAAGAGAATGCAGGCCAGCCGCACCCCGAATTATATTTTGAATTTGATTTGAATAATTCTGTTCCGCAGCCCGCGCATGAATATGTTCCGTCCTCAAAGAACTCATCAAACACGCCGCTGAACGGCATTTCTGTCGCTTTCTCCCATAATACACGTTGCCGCAAACTAGCTGTATCGCCCATAACTGATTTTACAGCACGCGACTCTTTGTTTTGTGTAAACATAACTGTCGCAATAAGTAAAACAATAATTCCGATAACGATGACGTTTTTCATATCTTGCGCTCCATTTGTTTACTGATATTTTTTTTCTTCGTTATCTATAACACGCAACTGTTAGGGAAAAATCCTCGTTTTTTGAAATGTTATACTTTTGTTATTCTTTCTGTCGGCAGATCACATAAATTTTCCGCAAAAAAAATCTTTGCGGGAAATAATTGATCCTTCAACACTGCTTGCTTAAAATACGCTCACATTCACATATCGTTTTGGATTTGCTTTAAGGTCTTTTGCCAGTTCGTTCAAACTAAGAATTAACGAATCAAGATGATTGTAGAGCCGGTCATCGTTCATCAATTTTCCGATCGTTCCGTCTCCGCGTTCTAATTTTTTGAAGACGTTATCAATAGATGTGCTTGCATCTTTAAAACGACCGGATGCTTCTTCCATTGTTTTTACCGTTGCGCGAATGCTTTTTATTCCGTCATCAATATTTCCTTTTTGACCGACCGCAATCGTATCTAAGCGTTTTGCAAAACGACTCATATCTTCAGAAAATGTGGTAAAATTTCCGACAGCGTTATCAAGATGTCCTCCTTGCTGCAGGATTACTTGGTGAAGATCTTTCGCCGCACGATTCAATTCCAAAAGAATGCTCTGAATATTTTTGCGTGTCGGATCGTCGAATGTTGTGTTCACTCGTTCTAAAATACCAAGCACGTTTGTTGAGATTGGCGAAAGTGTCGATGTTAATTCGGTAAGATCGGCTTCGTATGCTCCGGTCAACGTATCGCCATCTTTTAATATTTCAGGGGAAACCCCCGGAATCATAGCAATCTGTTTTCCACCCATAAGACTGGATGATTTGATGAATGCTTTTGAATCTATAGAGATATTCACGTTGTTGTCTATTGCAACACTAACGGCAATCACGTTTCCCGCAAGGCGCATATCCTGCACTTTGCCGATGTTTAATCCTGCAATAGTGATAGGACTTCCATCGGTTAATCCGTTCACGTTTCCGTAAAAGAGTGTCAGCCGATAATCTTTTGATCTGAAATCGATTCCTTTCAGAAAAATAATTCCGCCAACAAAAATGATGGCGGCAAGAAATACCGCTATGCCGATCTTCGCTTCATTAGATAAAGTCATACTCCACCATTATTTTTGAGCCACAGAGTTCACAGAGAAGTAAATATATTTTAAAAAAATCTCTGTGCGCTCCGTGGCAAATTGCTTTACGTTTTAATATCGCTCTCAATATATTTACGAACTTCCGGATTTGAACTGTTGCGAATATCGTCTTTTGTTCCGGTCATGATAAATTGTCCGTTCTCAAAAATAGCAAATCTGTCTCCGACAACAAAAGCACTGTGAACATCATGGGTAACAACTATGGATGTTACGCCCAGCATTGTTTTTAATTCGTTGATCAGAAGATTGATTCCGTCTGCCGTTTCAACATCAAGACCGGTGGTTGGTTCGTCATACAACATATATTTCGGTGTCAGCGCAATCGCGCGTGCAAGTCCGACTCTTTTTTTCATTCCTCCGCTGATATTGGACGGCATCAAATGTTCTACGTTCTGTAATTTTACCAGACCGAGCGCAAATTTCACTCGTTCGCTGATATCGGCGGATTGATAATCGCTGTGTCTGCGCAGAGCCAATTCGATATTTTCTCCAACGGTCATCGAATCAAACAATGCCGCGCCTTGAAATAAAAATCCGAATTTGAATCTCATTCGCTGCAGTTGTTTGTATGTCATCGCCAATACATCTTTTCCATCCACTTTGATTGCGCCGCTGTCGGGTTTGATGAGACCGATAATCATCTTTAATAATACACTTTTTCCGCCGCCGCTTCGTCCGATAATCACCAG
>JANONI010000270.1:0-2299 GCA_031420755.1 Bacteroidota bacterium
AATGGGCAGGCAATCGCGCAGTTTTGGACTATCGGGTTTTAAACTTTATAATATCTCAGGTTTGTCTGAAGTTTTCTCTTTCGTTCCGTCTTATAATCACGCGCCGTTTATCGAAAAATGTTTGAATATTGCTCAACACAATCTCTTGTTGAGTGTGATCAGTTAGATTTTTCAACAATCCTTTACCGCTCTCACGTTCCATGGTGCCAACAACCAGCACAAATTCTGCTCGTTGCCGGTCAGCTTCTTTCATTTGGGATTTTAAACTTCTGGAAAGAAGATCGGTCTCAGCCGAAACGCCGGCAGAACGAAGACGCATTGTTGTTGTTAGCACCCATTCGCGCGAAGCGTCATCTGCCGCAGCAATAAAAATTTTCGGATTTCGCTGCGGTGATTGAATTCCTTTTTTTTCAAGAATCATCATCAACCGTTCTATTCCTGCTGCAAATCCTACAGCCGGAGTTTGTTTGCCGCCGAGTTCTTTTACAAGAAGATCGTACCGTCCGCCGCCTGCAAGCGCATCGTGCGAACCAAGTTCTGTGCTGGTAATCTCGAAAGCTGTCTTAGTATAGTAATCCAATCCGCGCACTAATCGGCCGTTCACGGTAAATGGAATTCCGTAAGCATGTAACAACAACTTAACTCGTTCAAAATGTTTTGCGCATTCTTCATTCAAATAATCAGTAATAAGCGGCATTAAAGCGGTCAATTGTTTATCGTTCTCATCTTTGGAATCCAACACACGCATCGGATTTTGGTCAATTCGTTTTTGACTTTCGGGGGAAAGTTTATCGGCGATCTTTCGTAACTCCGCGCTGAGAATTTCTTTATATAGCGGACGACATTCTTCATCGCCAACGGAATTGATCTGCAGTGAATAATTGGTAATGCCGAGAGATTTATAAATTTCAATCGCCATTGCAATAATTTCAACATCGGTTTCCGCTGTCGGTGAACCGATCGCTTCCGCCCCGAATTGATGGAACTGTCGAAATCTTCCGGCCTGCGGACGTTCTTGACGGAACATTGGACCGATATAAAATACTTTTGTCAAGGGTTGTGCTTCACCAAGATTGTTTTGGATGAAAGAACGGATCACCGATGCAGTTCCTTCGGGGCGAAGCGTGATGCTGTCGTTGCTTCTGTCCTGAAATGTGTACATCTCTTTTCCCACAATGTCGGTCAGTTCGCCGATACTTCGCGCAAACAATCCTGTGGATTCGAATATCGGTGTGCGTATCTCTTTATAATTGAATCGGTGGAAAACATCGCGCATTGTCTGTTCAACAAATTGCCACTGAGACGATTCGGAAGGGAGAATATCTTTTGTGCCTTTGATGGAACGATAGTTCATTCTAAAATTTAAAAAGTATTTACTATCTTACCACTAAGACACAAAGATCACTAAGAAATTTTAAGAAAATATTAGTGTACCGTTGTGGACTTAGTGCCTTAGTGGTGGGTTTTTAGATGTCCTCTAATATCTTTCCCATAGTTCCTTACGCCACAATCGTTGAACTTCTTGTGCGGTTTGGTTCGTAAATCTATCCTTCCAAATACCAGCAAGGGAAATTTGTCGAGCGAGGTGTTGTGAGCTTTTTTTTTGAACAAGCAATAAAATTTCATCTGTTACAGTTGAAGATGTAATAGTAAATTCTTTATTAATATCCGATGGAACGTTGATAATGATTTTTCCCATAGCCGTTAGTTTTCGAAATATTGCGCTTCTTCACTCTTGAATATCTCAATCACTTCTTTCGGAGTTTGTGCATCGAGCAGTCTCTTTCGGAAATCTTCTTTATTCATCAAGCGGGAAATCCTGCTGAGCAGTTTGATATGTGGTCCCACCATACTGTCTTTGCCAACAAGAAGGAAAATAAGATGGACTGGTTGTTCATCCAGCGATTCATAATCAATGGCTTCTTCGGTGATAGCAAACGCTGCAACAATATCAAGCACAGCATCACATTTACCATGAGGAATGGCAAAACCATTTCCGACACCGGTGGACATGATCTTTTCACGTTCAAAGATTGCTTCGCGAACTTTTTCAATGTCGGTAATCTTCGCAGAATGATTGACGATGGCAATCATTTCATTGATGATCTCGTCTTTTGATTTACCTTTAAGTTTTACCCGAACAACTGATTCATCTAAAATATCACTGATTTTCATTTTTTCATGTTCTCCAAAAATATCAACGGATACAAATTCGATTGTTGAATATACGACTTTCGACTTCTAAATGGTAGTATAAATTCTTGCAACGTTAATCTCTGGTGTCACGCCATTCAACAAT
>JANONI010000271.1:0-2218 GCA_031420755.1 Bacteroidota bacterium
TCTATCCCCAAGAGTTTATAGAGAATATAAAAACCTATCTCAATTGGATGTATCAAAATTTGGAAACCAAGTATTTTCACTTCTTGAATTTTCAGAAGAAGAAAAACGAGAAATAGTATTTAAAGATATAACGACCAACGAAATAACACATACAACAATTCTTGATACTGATGTTGTCGCAAATTATCAAAGCGTAATCGGATATTTTGCTCAATCAATAATGAAAGATTTACGGTTAGTGAGTGGATACGATATACTCTATGGAAAAGTAAAAGAATTTGTTACGAATTACTTATTTGATAAACCGATCTATCTTGAAGATCTCAACACGCTAAGAAATCTTTCCGAACTTGCTGTAAATAAGACAATTCAGGAAACATTCAAAAAGAAGATTAATGAACTAACCGTATTAGATAAAGGCGAAGCGGAGATAAGGGATTATATCAAGATCAGTAAGTGTCGTCCGTTTGTAGCAAAAGAACAAGGCTATCTTGTGCCGAAGAAAAGTATTTTTAATAAAATTATTGGTGACAGTGGATTCGAATTAGAGTTCGCAAGTTTATTAGATGGATGTGATGATATTGTCTCGTTCGTTAAAAATTATTTTGCAGTTAGTTTCAGATTAGATTATCGAAACAAAGAAGGCGATATCTCAAACTATTATCCTGATTTCATCGTTAAAAGAAATGAGAAGGAAATCTGGATTGTTGAAACAAAGGGAAGAGAAGATGTAGATGATCCGCTGAAGATAGAGCGTTTAAAGCAGTGGTGTGAAGATGTCAACAAGATAAGTGAGAAAGTGAAATATAATTATCTGTATATACGACAAGAAGAATACGAGAAGTATAAAGCTGTAAATTTTAGTGGTTTGATAAAATTATTTAGTAAAAAATAAATTGCTTTCATAATAAAGCCGAGAAATATACTCGGCTTTATTACTTTAAGCCGCGCTACTTCTTCGGTTTCAACATCCCTTCGTACGCTTTTTTATTCAGCAGCAATGCGGCGGCGGTCTGCGCCTGTACGCTGTACATTAATGCGGAAACGGAATTGGAAAAGCACAAAGAAAATTACGATATAGAACACTTGACAAATATCTGAGAGTTTGTTATGTTGTAGTAAAACTACAACACTTAATAACGGAGGGATTATGGGATACGGGCAAATGGTGCGGGACAAACGTATTGAAATAGAAATGAGTTTAAGGGATTTATCTGCAATTACAGGAATAGATGTCGGTTATCTTTCTCGCGTAGAACGAGAAAGCGTAGCTCCACCTCAGTCAGAAGAAATACTGGATGCGATCCATGAAGCATTAAAACTTACTAAAGCGGAACAAAAAACGTTCAACGATCAATCATCGTTTGATAATGAACGGTTTCCCAAAGGAGTGGCGGATAAATTAAAAGATGTTCAAGGAATTCCAATGTTGCTCCGGACTGTTGCCAACAAAAAACCATCGTCGGATGACATTCAGGATATAATAAAGTATATCAATGAGCACTATTAGTATACCGAACTTCACCCACAAAGAAAGCGAAGCAATTGCAGAAAAGCTGCTTGGAGAATACGGATTTATTGAGAAAGGTATTCTTCCGATTGATATAGAGTTACTGGCAAATAAACGCAAATGTTATGTAAGTGTAATTCCTGGCGTATACCGTAACCGCGGTGTCAAGGGAATTGCTTGGAAGAACACGTCAAACGGAAGATTCGAAATATTAATTGATGAAGATCATTATACTAACGATGATAAATCATATCGGTTTACGATAGCTGAAGAGCTTGCTCATTCAATTTTACATTCATCGTTTTTTGAGAACATCTCGACCATTGAACAACGAATATTGTTTGAAAAGAATTTAGACGAAGAAGATCATCGTCGTTTTGAAATGCAGGCAAAACGTTTTGCCAACCATTTATTACTCCCAACATCATTGTTCCTGCCTAAAATTGAAGAGTGGATGAAACAAAATTCAAAAATAATTGACAAATTTTATTATAAATCTTCGGGTCTTTTAATCTTAGAGGTTGCTAATAAAACAGAATTATTATTTGACTCGTCTGTATTTATTATTAAAAGAGCATTAAGTAGATTTATGGAAAAAGATTTTACAATCGGCGATTATCTTTTAAAGAAATATAAACCATAAAATCTACTCAGTTACTCAACTACTCCACTACTTCTTCGGTTTCAACATCCCATCGTACGTCAGAT
>JANONI010000272.1:0-3145 GCA_031420755.1 Bacteroidota bacterium
AATAAATTTAAACGATACATTGTCCGGATTTACGAACCAATCAAAAGCGTACCTTTATACATTTTCTACAGTTACTATCGCGCAAGATATAAACGATCCTTCGCTGGATATTATTCCTACGCGATATCCGGCGGATTATGATATCATTTTTGGAGTTCAGGATACATCGGATGATTTTTATAGTTCACCAAGAATTCCTGTGAACTTTACAATCCGCAATCGTACAGATAATAAATCAACACGGTTTCTTTTTGATGATAAGTTTGGTGACGGAAAACTTGGACCGTTTGACAATTTATTATTTTTTGACTACGACAGTCGCGACTCTTTGCGATATACTTGGTATATGTCTTTTAATTCAAAGACCAATAAAGATACTGTCTATACATTTACCTTTGGTGACACTTTAAAGATCAGAACAACTAAACCATTCCGCAGAGGAGATGTGTTTCTCTTTGCTCCAGACAAACCATTTATTAAACAGGCACTGACTTCAAAAGAATTAGATAAGATACGGGTGGTCCCGAATCCGTACGTTGTTGCGTCTATTCGGGAAGAAGGGAACTATGGCGCAAAGTTCGGACGCGGTGAACGCAAGATCGAATTTCAGCATGTTCCTGCGGACGCAAAAATTTCCATCTTCACCGTTCGCGGAGAGCTTGTGCGGATTCTTCGTGCAAGTGGAGCAATCGGAAATGGAACGGTAGTGTGGGATGTGAAAACCGAAGAAAATTTGGATGTTGCATACGGAGTCTATTTCTATGCTGTTGAATCATCTGTCGGAACCAAGACAGGTAAAATTGCAATCATAAAGTGATTAACAGGAGAATGAAATTATGAACATGGCTTTTAAATTCACAGTACTGTTGACTGCGTTATCGGTTACTCTTGTCGTAGGCCAATCGAAGGTCGGAACATCTGCCGCCCCTTTTTTAGGGATTCCGGTGGGTGCACGAACGATTGGAATGGGGAGTGCCACAGTAGCTCTTTCATCCGATGCTTCAAGCATTTTCTACAATCCGGGTTCAATTGCACCATTGGGTTTTTCGCAAGCGGTGTTGTCGCATACCAATTGGCTGGTAGGAACAAAATTTGACTGGGCGGGCATTGTTATTAATCTTGATGGAACCAACGCCGTTGGAATTAGTTTTACTCAATTAAATTACGGTGAAGATATTGTTACCACCGACCTTGAACAATCAGGAACAGGTGAAAAATGGTCTGCTTCGGATCTGGCAATTGCGTTAACGTATGCCCGTAATTTAACAGACCGTTTTGCGATAGGCGGTTCGGCAAAATATATCCAACAAAAAATATGGCATTCTTCGGCAAGCGCAATGGCAGTAGATGTTGGTCTATTGTATAATACCGGATTTAATGGCTTGAAAATTGGCATGAGTATATCTAACTTTGGGTCAGATATGAGGATGGATGGGAACGATCTGTTCAAAGCGATAGATCTCGATCCGGAAAATCTTGGGAATAATAATAAACTGATTACCAGATTGAAAACGGATGATTGGCCATTACCTCTCTTTTTCCGTGCCGGTGTTTCAATGGATGCTGTTAAAGATGAAGACGTACGATTTACGGTTGCGGCAGATGCATTGCGCCCGAGCGATAACAGCGAAAGTGTAAATGTTGGAGGCGAATTTGCTTTTAATGAAATGATCTTTTTGCGGGGAGGAAAACGTCAATTATTTTTAGAAAATTCCATGGAGAATTATTCTCTGGGCGCAGGCATTCGATATGAGTTAAGCGGCGTCAATGCGATTTCTATTGATTATTCATATCAACAATTTAAGATATTTGGCGGTGTTCAAACGTTCGATGTTGGATTTACGTTTTAATCTGTATTTTTTTTTATTTTAGTTTTTCTGTTGTGTAAATTAATTAACCAAATTCATCCAGTTTAAGATTTTTTGCTCTTTATAGAAGGAGGTGCAACGGCAGAAATGAACAATTGTTTGTTGTTGTAGTATCATCACCATAGTCCACTTTATTTAATTAAATCATAGGAGTTTCTTATGAAAAAGTTCGCACAGTTTTTTCTGATCGTGCTCATGGTATCGAGTGTAGCACTTTCGGGTAATAAACGGATAAAAGATGAAGTTGACGTAAAGCCAATTTTATTAAATACCACTCAGCCGGAAAACATAAACGCTGCGTCATCCCCATGGGTTCCGATCGCTTTAGAAACACCCACAAGCCAGTACAAAGTTGGCGAATATTTTAGTAACGGCTTCGTATTGGTTGCCGGCGCACGTACCACTGCACCGTTGTTAGGAAATTATTATGGTTATTATTCAAAAGACCATGGTACTAATTTTACAAAGTTCTCTTTCCCAAACTTTCAGTCCTCTGCAACTTCAACCAGTATGCGTTTCCCGGGTCTTGCAACATGGGGCGACAGTGTAATAATTAATGCTGATTATGCCGGATATATCATCCGCTCTACCAATTGGGGTGTGAAATGGGATACTGTTGGCATTACCGGTGTGTTCTTTGATGGCATAAGGTTCATCAGCAAAGATACCGTTCTTGCTTATGGCGATGGTATTGACTCTACGATATATATCACCCGAAGCACTAATCGCGGTGCCACGTGGACGAGAGTCACAGTTTCTTCTAAACTTACACCAGATTTTGGCGCCTACATGTTTGCTTCTGCCGGCTCTAAAACTATTTCAGTATTTGGCAATACTATCTGGATGGGTTGTTACCTATCAAGCTCAGCCCCTGTTTCAGCAGCAGGTATTTTAAAGTCTACTGATGCCGGTTTAACATGGAGCTTTACGAAAGCAGCAAACCTTCTTGCAAAGAACAGATTCTCATTTTTTAA
Source organism: Bacteroidota bacterium (assembly GCA_031420755.1). Classification (GTDB taxonomy): domain Bacteria; phylum Bacteroidota; class Ignavibacteria; order UBA10030; family UBA8401; genus UBA8401. The sequence continues at coordinate 2,843 of JANONI010000272.1, forward strand.
TATGTCGTTTAAAGATGCTAATGTTGGATATGGTATAGTAGCAACGCTAGGTTATATCAATACATTGCATAAAACAACAGATGGCGGCGCAACATGGAGCGATACGATAAATATTGCCCCTGCACCTATTACTTCACCATTGCAGCAACAAGTTTCACAAGTGCAAGCACTACCGGGAACCAGCATTGTTCATGTTTCCGGTTTTGATGGAACAAACCCTGCATCGTGGAAATCTATTAATGATGGCGCAACATGGACGAAACTTGTTACACCTGCAAACACAGGAGCGCAAGCAAGTCTTTC
>JANONI010000273.1:0-1810 GCA_031420755.1 Bacteroidota bacterium
TCAACGGGCGCGAGCGAACTGGATTCATCGCGAGCGTTAAATTTTGCAAGGAGTTCTTTTGCTTCTTTTCTTGCTCCGTCAAGAAAAGAAGATATTGAAGAATCTATCCGTGTTAAACAAATCTATTTTGGACAAGTCTGAAAAGCATTACAAGAACTGGGGAACAACAATGAAAAAAAATAGTGAATATTATCTTTCTCTTGAATATCCCATAACTATTGAACGAATGGATGATGGTATATACTGTGCTTCTATTCCACTCCTCAACGGATGCAAAGGGTACGGGGGAAATCATAAAAAAGCACTTGATGAATTAAAGGGTGTAAAAGAAACTTTATTGGAAATGATGCTCAACCAACGTAAACCAATACCTGAACCAACCATCCGTTTGGAAATTCCCGCTTCTACATTTTCCCGCATACGAAACAAAAAACAGTTGGAGCGATTTGTGCGCGTGTAATATGTAATACTGTTCATCTCTTCAATTGAAATTCCGGTTGTTACGGTAGGTCTCATACTTTTTCAATTAAAGGTTCTTGTCTGCTATAAAAAACATAGACTGCTGATAACACAGATAAAAACAGATTTTCACGGATTTTTTTTCTTGTGCCCAAACGCTCGCTTGCTCTATCTACGATACTCTACCCTACGGATCGTAGACGAGCCGTAGGCCGCAGGTACACCTCGTCTCCGATTCCCGTAGCGTAGAGAACGGAGAGTAAAAACCGCAGGATAAAATCCTATTTTTTAAAAAAATCGAACAACGTAACCATCACTGATTGGTCAAGCTTTGAAATGGTTTCCAATTCACCCGCATCAAGCCAAATTCCATTGCAGGAAAAACACTTGTCAATCTTTATTCCCTTATAATCAACTTCAGATAATTCCATCCCGCATTTTGGACACTGCATGTGGTGTAACTCTTTCAGTATTTTCTTCTTTTCTTCCGACTCTCGTTTCTGTTTTTCAGCTTCTGCTTTCTCTTTTTTTTCCAGTTCCAATCTGTTAAAATATTCTTCTTCTTTTAAGTTTGGTGTCATATAATAATTCCTTCGTGGCAGGTTAAATTTTTATGGTACTACAAAGTAGCAAAAACATTCCGCCAAATCAACTTGCGGCTGTTCCAGCTTGCAGTACAATGCAAAGTTCGTTAAACGTTCCGTAGGATGATAAAATGGTTAGCAATGGTACGGTACACTCAGACTATGTGAAAAGTCAAATTTTGCGAAACACATCCCCGAAATCTCACCTGTCCGCCTTTGGCGGAAAGCTTTCGGGGATGTTGACGGTGAAAAAATAGTTTTCACACTGCCTAACTGCTACGCATCTTCTCCAAGTTTCGCCAATCCTGCCGAACCGGCGGTGATCCGCACCGCGTCAGCATTCTTTAAAACACGTGCAATTTCCTGTATGGTTGAACCGGTCGTAACAATGTCGTCAACAAGAAGAATATTTTTATCGCGGATCGCGGCAGCATCGGTTACCTCAAACGCATCGGCAATATTCTTTCTGCGTTCCTCCGCGTTCAAGTGCGTCTGCGTTACCGTATATCTGGTGCGGCGAACGATATCGGAAAGGACCGGAGCATTGATGATAGACGAAATTCCTTTTGCAATCCAATCGCTTTGATTGTATCCCCGCTCCCGCTCTTTCCGTTTATTGAGCGGCACCGGAATAATGCAATCAATAGTCTGGTAAGAAATCTTTTTCCCGAGGCGAATACCCAGCTCAAATCCGAATGCGGTCACTTCTTCATACTTTAATGAATGAGCGAGCGTTTGCAGCAGATTTCCTTTTTCAAAATAATACA
>JANONI010000274.1:0-19194 GCA_031420755.1 Bacteroidota bacterium
CGACACAGCGAGTTGAAAAGCAAGTAAGAGCAACACACCCCTCTTTCCCCCAATGCTGTCAGTTTAACAGTTGTTCATACTGAGCAAGTGTCGCAAATCAATATAAAATCCTTCGGTGCGTCCCGATTGAAGATCAAATCGGAACTTTCTCAGGATGAACAAAAATTGCGACACGCGCCGAAGTATATTTTTTCCTTAAACTGACAGCATTGGGGGAAACAGGGGTGTGTAAATATTAAAAACAAAAACAGGAGGAAAAATGAAAACAATAGTAATAATTTTACTTTGCACAATTACATTTACGAAGGGACAGAACATTCTCCCATTCGCATCGCAAAACAATACTATAGAACTTTCGGTTAGCAACTCCGCAGCCGTAGATGCAGGAAATGTAATTGTGGAAGTGCAGAATGCTCCGCAATGGCTCACATTCGCAAACCACAAAACTGAAATCTCGAACCTCAAATCCGGCGAAGTGTCAACCGCGCGGTTCACATTCTCAGTAGAGAAGAACGCTCCAGTAAATCAGCAAACGAAATTGCAATTTCTTATTTCATCTCCAACAGGAGAACGATGGACAAAAGAAATAGCAATTCAAGTTTCACCGCCGGAAAAGTTTGAGTTGTATCAGAATTATCCGAATCCGTTCAATCCTTCAACGACAATTTCATATCAACTTCCAACTGCCAGTGCTGTTTCCTTAAAAGTTTTTGATATTGTTGGAAGAGAAGTTGCGATATTGTTTGAAGGAATGAAAGAAGCGGGATTTCACGAAGAAAAATTTCAAGCAAAGAGTTTTGCAAGTGGAATGTACATTTATCAAGTGGCGTTTAAGAATGAAAAAGGAACCACCGAATTTTTTAGAAAGAAGATGTTGATGGTGAAGTAATTTTATTCCATTATAGGGTATTCATATTTCTTCGCAAAGCCCCTCTTTAGTGTAGGACAAAACCCTACACAAAATTACTTGTTTCTCCGATATACATTTCCCCAATTGTTGTATATTGTTGCATACCAAAACCATGCAACCAATAGACCATCATAAAAAAATAAACGTTTTCGTTGTAGATGATTCTGAGATTGTTCGAGACAGGATCACGTCCATGCTATCGGAAGTTCCCGCGATCAATATCGTCGGTTATGCCGACAATCCACTCTCTGCAACAGAATTGATCATCAAGTCAAATCCCGATGTCGTTATTCTTGATATTTTTCTTACCGGCGGCAGCGGCATACATGTTCTCAAGAGCATTCGCGGAAAAAAAGTTGCTGCAAAAGTTATTATGTTGACAAATTATGCACAGGAAGAATACCGGAAAAAATGTTTTGAAGAAGGAGCGGATTTCTTCTTCGATAAATCGATAGAGTTTGACCGCGTTGTTGATGTTATTACCAAATTATCAACGGCGGCTTAGAATTTTTTTAATTTACAGTCTATTTACTAAATAAACGGAGTTATCGTATGAGAGAAACAATCTTCCGTGCCGGCGCACTACTGATGAATCGCCTGAACTACCTGCAAAAATTTGCGCTTGTAGCGTTGCTGTTGTTGCTTCCAAGTTTCAGTTTATTATATGTTGTTACAACACAGATTAACAAGAACGTTGAGTACTCGCAAAAAGAATTAACGGGTATCACCTATAATAGTGCGCTTCGTCTGTTCTACGAAAAAGTACAGATCCATCGTGAATATTCTGTGCAATTCTTTCTCTCAGATTCTACCGCTCAGCAATCAATGGTGCAGTCTCAACAGCAGATTGAAGATGCAGTGTTAGGTGTCGATTCCGTTGATACGCAGTTTGGCGATGGATTATCCGCACGAGAACAATGGAAGAACATTAAGATCGATTGGAAGAACTTAAAAAGCCGCTCATTTACTCATAAGATGGAAAAGAGTGAAGAACTGCACAATAAATTAATGTCTGATGTTTTGGCATTGGTCGTTGACGTGGCGGATAACTCTAACTTAACGCTGGATACGGATATTGAAACATATTATTTGATGAACATTACAAATTTTAAAGTTCTTCAAATGACGGAAGCGTTGAGCCGATCTAAGAATTTGCTGCGTGCAATCGTTTCTGTTCCAATACTATCTGCCGAGCAGCGGAATCTGTTTACGGTACAAGCCGGAAATATTCAACCATTGATGGCGGATATTGCCGACGGTGTGAACAGAATCAACACGTACAATCAACCGATATCACCGTTGGTTGAGCCGTCGTATGTTGATCTTAAATCAACCACGGATCAATATCTTGAAGTTCTTCAATCCGAAATATTGGATGATAGTTTGCGTACGCTTCGCGGTATCGATTTCACCATTCTTGATCGTCCGATAAAATCGGGATTTGATGTATTTGACGTTCAATTACCAATCTTAAAAAACTTAATCGAACAACGAATTAAGATGTTGCAAAACCAAGTGCTTATTTACATTGCAGGTACATTTATTGTACTTCTGTTTGTGTCGTATTTGTTGGGCGGATTCTATAGTTCCGTAGTTGGAACAGTGCACACGCTTGAAAATGTGGCAACACAGTTGAACGAAGGGAAGATCACCGAAGTTGTTGAAGTAGAAACACGAGATGAGTTGGGGCGCGTGGCACGATCGTTCAATCAGATCGCATTGAGCTTGCTGCAACGAAACAAAGAACTTGAAGATAATAGAATACAAATTGAATCGACAAACAGAGCTCTGCGAGAAACGCAAACAGCTCTCGTGCAAGGAGAGAAAATGGCTTCACTCGGTCAAATGGTGGCCGGTCTTGCTCACGAAATAAATACGCCGCTCGGTTATGTGAAGAACAACATTGAGATGATGATTAATAACCAACAGACGATCAATGATGCTGTTGAAAAATATCAAAAGCTGTTGGATATGCTTGTGAACGGTGTTGAAGATGGCTTAGAAGAAACAGTGACTGATCTTGCATTGCTCTCCACGGAACTGGAAAAAAATACGGTATTGGAAGATAGCAAAACAATGTTATCGCAGGCACTTGTTGGAACAGAACGTATCCAAGAATTAATCAGAAACCTGCGCGAATTCTCACGATTGGATGAAACAGATCTTGCAAAGATCGATCTCAACAATGCGCTGGAAGCTACGCTTGTTATTGCTAACAACGTTATTAAAAATAAGGCGGTCATTAAGAAAGATTTTACCGCAAATCTTATGGCAGAATGTTATCCCGCACAGTATAACCAGGTTATGCTGAACTTATTAACGAATGCGGCTCAAGCAATTGACGGACAAGGCACAATCACAATCCGTACATACAAAGAACCCGGCAACCCCGATATGGCGGTTGTAAAGATCACCGATACCGGACGAGGAATTCCCAAAGAGAACATCGGGAAAATCTTCGAACCGTTCTTCACTACAAAAAAGATTGGTGAAGGAACCGGGCTTGGATTGTCGATCTCCTATAAGATTATTGAAAAACATAATGGATCGATAAAGGTTGAGAGTGAAGTAGGACGCGGAACGGATATCTTTGTGCGTATTCCCGTGGTTCAAGCGAGAGTTGGAAAATAATAAACCATCATTTCTTTTGATGACGCTATATAACCATCAATGTGATGCGATTCAAGATACCGCATCAGGAGAAAAAAATGTCACTAACACCAATTCAGGAAAAACCGAATATACTTTTTGTTGACGACGAACCAATGATCTTGTCGTCTTTAAACATGTTGTTCAAAAGTAAATATAAAGTCTATCTTGCCGAGAATGGTTTTGACGCATTGGAGATCATCAAATCCGTTCCGATTAAAGTAATTGTAAGCGATCAGCGCATGCCCGGAATGCTGGGACACGAACTGCTGCGACAGGTAAAAGAGATCAGCCCCAATTCCGTCAGAATGTTGTTGACCGGATACTCCGATCTCGATGCAATCATCGGTTCGGTAAACGCCGGCGAAGTGTTTCGCTTCATCAACAAACCTTGGCAGGGGGAGTTTATGTTGTATGTGATGAAACTTGGCGTTGAAATTTACGACAAGGTTACAAAATTACAAGAAGACGAGATGCAGAAAAACGAAGAACCGATCAGCGATGAAAATCCCGTTACTGGTCATCGTGTGCACATCGAAGTTGAAGAAGCAAGCCCCACCGTATTATTTGTTGATTACAGCGAAGATGAAACCGGAAAACTTGTGGATAAATACGGAAGTTTATTCAACACTGTTGCTGTAAACTCTATTGATGCGGCATTTCAGGAAATGGCGAAGAAGCCGGTGTCGGTTATTGTCAGCAATATTAATTTTGGCGATGTGGACGGCGTCAGTTTTCTCGATACGGTTCGTCGTGAATATCCAAACACGGTCTCAGTGATCCTTACCGAAGTGAAAGATGCACAGCTTGCCATTCGTTCCATTAACGAGCTGAATGTGTTTCGCTATCTTGTAAAACCAATGCCGGAAGATCAGATCGCACAAACGTTGGAAAAAGCGATTGAGCGGAGTAAAGCGATCAGAACAACTCCTCATAAAAATGTGCTGAAGATGGCGGAAGAAATTGCACCCGATCGTTTCGTAAAAAATGAAGAAAGCACATTACGGCTGCGATTACGTGCGGCACAGGCAATGTTAGCAAAGAACAAACCTAAATAAAAGAACTGCACTACTTATTGACGAGCGCATGAATATACTGTAAACAATAAGCCCCGCAACCTTACGCGGGGTTTATTGTTTGCACATAAACAAATTCGGTAAACGCATGCAAAACATCTCTCAAAAAATATCCGGAGCGGAACACCTAACGGAAGTGATCGCGTTCTTGAAGAATGCCGATCGATTCATTCGTCAAGGTGATATTAAACGCGCTCTTGATGAGATTATGCGTGCCCGCGAAAAAAATCCCACCATTATGTATGCGCGTGCGTATGAAGAGTATGTGCGTTCGGTACTATTAAAGGTGGGAGAGCCGATTGAAAGCGGCGTGGATAGCGTGCAAGCACAACAAGCGGTTATCAACAATCTTTTGCCGACCCTTGAAAAGATATTGGATCTTGCAATAAAAGAAGTAAAGCGAAGTGCAGTTTCGGCGTACAAGCAAAAAGAAATGCTTGCCATGCAATACAACCAGCAGCAGGAAGAACAGAGAGAAGAACAGCTTCGCGCATCCGGGCTTGCGAAAAAAATTTCCGACTATTTGGAGCGTGCAAAAACATTCGAGGCGAACAATGATTTTTATTTTGCATTAAACGAAGTTGCCAGAGCATTCATGCTCGATCCAACCGATGACCGCATTCTGCTCGTTGAAGAACACATTAAGGCATCGCAGGAAACATTCCAACAGAACGATGACTCGGAGAATAAGCGAAAACAGGATGTAGAACATCGGCTGCGCGAACAATTGTCCGAGGAATGGCAGCACCAGCGTTTTGAAGAAAAGAATCGTGAAGAACAAAAGAGGAAAGCGGCTTATCAGCAAGCCCGGTCGCAAAAAATTAAGCAGTACGTTCATCAAGTGCGTTCGTTGTATTCGGAGAACAAAATTGATGAAGCGTTAAGCCAACTGGCATTCGTCTTAGTGCTCGACCCATTGAATGAAAATGTGCTGGAACTTAACTGGAAGATTCGTGAAGCACAGACCAAAAAGCATGAAGAGAAACTTACACAAAAGAAACAAGAGATAGAGGCGGAACAAAAAAAGATTGAAGCGATACGGCTTATCGTTCGGAAAAATCTTGACAAAGCGGAAGAGCTGTTGCACGCAAACCGATTTTCAGAAGCACTTCGCATTACCACCCAGTCATATTTCATTGATCCAACGAACGAAGAAGTAGTTGCGCTCGAAAAAAAAATATTAGAAGCGGAAGATCAGGCGATTTTGCGCGAAGAAGAACTTCAAAAACAACAGGAAGAAGAACGGCGTCGAAAACAAGAATCGGAAATGCACCGCTTTGCAATTCAACAGAAAAAACGGGAACAGATCCGTGAACGAGTTGATGCAGAATCGAAATTATTACGCAATGAAGAAGAAGTATTGCTCTGTCTTTCAAAAGCGCGAGGGTTCTTAAGCATATCCAATTTTGAAGAAGCCTTTGCCCATATCGGAAAAGCATTCAAGATCAATCCCTTCGATGAAGAAATTGCAAAACTACAGCGTGAAATTTTAGCATCGGAAAAGAAAGCAAAATTCTCTCGCAAATCTGCGTTGAATCTGTTTGCCGAACCGGTAAAACAGACGAATGAGGTTTCGTTAGCATCCATTCAGGAGGCACTTGCCAAAGCGCAAGACCTCAGAGCGTCGCTTCAGTATCAAGATGCGCTCCATATCATTGCTCAGGCATATCGGCACGATCCGGTGAATGAGGAACTCTTTGCACTGGAAGGAGAGATTCAACAGGAATATCTGAAATACGACGAACAGCAACAGGCAGAGATGGCATCATCGAAGAACAATCAAGGTATCAGAAAAAGTTTGGCAATTGCACGGGAGTGTCTCTCCCGCGAAGCGTTCGGCGAAGCGTTGGCGTGGGTAGATTATGCGTTGAGTTTTGATATGAAGCGGATAGAAACATTGCAGCTTCGTGATGAAATTGAAAAAGCAGAACGGTTACAGGAAGAGAAAAAAGCAAATGAGAACAAAGAATTGGTGATCCAGATTCACATAAGCCGTGCGATGGAACTTATTTCCGAAAATCGTATTTTTGAAGCGATGCTCGAAGTGGATCTTGCTCTGCGGCTGAACCCTTTGCATCAGGGAGCGTTGGCAATGCGTAAACGATTTAATGACCCATCTAAAAAATCAGTGAAGAGTGAGTGAACAATACATTATAACATTCTAATCGCTTTCACAGTTGCATTGCACAAAGAATTTTTTAAGATTGTATTGGTCAATTAGACAGAATACATCTACCGGAAAAAATGGAAACACCACCAGAAAATACATCGCTGCCAATGTCCGAACGGTTAAAGGAAGTTGCACTTCTTTTAAAACAAGCCGATAAACTTGTGAAAGAAGGCGACCTTGCGACCGCGTTGGAATTGATTGCGAAGGCGCGTTCGTTTGATTCACGTCATTTATATGCATTGGCATATGAAGAACGCGTTCGTACATTATTGAATACAAAGATTCAGGAGGAAGCAAAGAAAAAAGCGGCAGGTGTAACAACTGCCTCACCATCAGACAGCGAACAGAAAATCTCTCCCGTACTCCAACATCTTTCCAATCTGGCAATTATCGAAGCTCAACACAGCGCAACAGTAGCCGTTCGGCAAGAACAAGCAGTAGAACTTCATAAAAAAGAAGAGGAACAACGGTCGAAGAATGACGAATTACGCCGCAATGCAATTGAAGCGAAGATTGCCGCGTTTCTCGAACGAGCAAACGGATATTTCCAGCGAAAAGAATACAATCGGGCACTTGATGAGATTGCCCGCGTATATCTTCTCGACCCGGCAAATGAAAAAATTCAAGCGTTAGAAGAAACCATTCGAAAGACGCAGGAAGAAACCAGACGCGAAGACGAGCTTGATCGACAGCGAAAAACTGAAGAAGAACGACAGCGCAGACAGGAACTTCTTAAAAATCAATCGTTACAATTTCAAAGGGAAAAAGAAGATAAGCAGCAACACCAAGAGCAAGAACGAAAACGCGCCCAAGAAGAAAAAGTAAAACAATACTTGCAGCACGTCAACGAACTATTTCAGACAAATAAATTTGATGACGCGTTAAGCGAATTGGCGTTTGTCGTCGTCATCGATCCTTTGAACGAGGAAGTGCTGCGCTTAGAACAAAAAATATTGGATGCGCAGGAACGCATTCAGCAGAATCAGTTAGAGCAATATCAACGGCAGTTGGAAGAACGCCAGAAGAAACGGGAAATGGTTCTCTCGACAATAAAGAGATATATTTCTAATGCCGAGACCTTGGCGAAACAACAGAAATTTACAGACGCTCTTCGCACAATTACCCGTGCAACAGTTTTAGATCCGATTAATGAAGAACTGCAGGATTGTGAACGACGTATTCTTGCTATGCAGGAAAATTATTACCGCCAAGAAGAAGAAAGCAAGCGCTCTTTACAAGATCAAATTCGCAGTCAACAGGAAGAAGAACTGAAGCGTATTGAGTTTAGCGCCCGAGAACGAGTGATGCTTGGTGAATCCGAAGAGACACGTGTACGACAGCATGCAGATAAACAAAAGATACAGCGCTATTTAGATAGAGCAAAACAATTTCTTGCCGACCATCAGTTTGAAGCGGCATTAGGAGAGGTTGCTCTCGCCTTCATCATCAATCCATTTGATGATGATGTGAAGCATATAGAGCAGACGATCGTGACTGAACGTGAGGCATTTCAACATCTCGAACACGTTCAAATTCAGCAGGCGCAAGAAGAACAACAGAAAAATAAAAATTCGACCAGTGCTAAAATTCAAACGCATCTTCTGGAAGCGGAACGTCTGCGATCGCTTCGCCAATTCAGCAAGGCATTCAATGAAGTTGCAAAAGCATTTATTCTCGATCCGTTGAACGAGAACATTCAGCAATATGAGCAGCATCTTCAAGTTGAATTTGATTCATTCTTATCCGAAGAACATCAGCGGCGGGATGCAGAGGAGAAGATGAAGGCAATTCATCGGAATCTTGAACACGCTGCCGAACTTGTAGAGCGCGATCTTTTTGAAGAGGCATTATCCGAAGTTTCAAGCGGACTGATTATTGATGAGAATAATCGACAATTATTGGAAATGAGAGATCGAATCTCGTCCGCTTCTCGACAGTGGCAGGAACAACATCGGGAAGAGACCCGGAATCTTGAGATTCAAAAATTATTAGTTATTGCCAGAGAATATTTGATGGTAGAAAAATTTGAAGAAGCAAAGATTGCAGTGAATAAAGCGTTAGAATTTTCTCCGAAGCATGCTGAATCATTGTCGTTATTGTCCGATATAGAATCGGTTTCAGTTCATGCCGCCGAGTATCGCAGTGTAGAGATCCGAAACGAACGGGTTGCCCAGCATCTTGCCACCGCACAAACATTTCTGATGTCGAATATCCTTGATAAGGCATTGGTTGAGATTCTTACCGGATTAGTGCTCAATCCGGAAAACGAAGAATTGCAAAAACTTGAACAACGTGTTACCGCACTTCACGACGCAAAAATTTCGTCTGCACACATCCCCTCTTCCACCATGTCGTCTCCTCAAAACATCTCAAAGGAAGAACAGGAACGGCTGATTCGCATCCATATTCGCGTTGCATCCGAATTTCGGTCGCAAAAAGAATTTAACAAAGCGCTTGATGAAGTTGCGCATGGATTAACGGTTGACATGCAGAATCCGGCACTACTTCAACTTGACAATGATATCCGCACCGAACAAGCAGAACACGATCTCAAAGCAGCCCAAGGTCTTAAACTTATTTATTCCAGCACGAAAGCGGTTGGATAATGTCCATCAATTTGCTCACGACACTGCTTCGCGAAGCTCAACACGAAGTGCTTCGCCATCAGTACGCATCGGCATTGAAGATTATTCGCGATGCTAAGATTGTCGATCTGCATAATATCTATCTTTCAACACTGGAGCAATTTGTCGCAAAACTCTCCCATCCTTCATCCGATGAAATTTCAGAAGAACTGACGAACGAGAATGACCACGTTCTTTTATTATTGATCGATCGTTCGCTTCACGATAAAGAACGGAGAGCATCCAAACGGATGGATGGATTCTCTGCTCCCGATGAGCGAACCGTCATGATCGAAAAAATTAAAAATCAGTATTTCCAGCGGGCGGATGAATTTATTGAAAAAAAAGAATATGGAAGAGCGTTGGAAGAGATCAAACGGATATATTTTTTCGACGCACAGAATTTTGTCGCTACCGAATATGAGCAAAAGATTGCTCAGCTTGCCGAATTGAATAAAAAATAAATTCCCAGTTCTATTTTGCTATTGCAACCAAACGTGCCAACGTTCGGATTGTTTTTGGATCGAGCGTGAATGATTTTACATCGACCTTATTGTTTTTTATATCTCTGAAATACAACAATCCTCGAACCGATCTTGCTGTGGTCATGCTCTCAACTACCGGTTTAGTGCCAACCACCAAAAACTTTATCACATGTTTTGCATCGTGCTCATTTCGGAAACCGGTCTTTTGAATTCTTAATTCGGGAGACGGCTTGCCATCAATGATGAATTGTATGTGAGTATTGGCAGGGAGCTGAGGCTTTAATGCAGCATTAAACTTGCCGATCTCTTCAAACCGGAACGCATACAGTGGATCGCGTCCTTGCCGAATCTCGAAATCAGGATTGAACACCAGTTCATACCCTAATAGACCCTGCGTTGGAAGTTTATGCTGAACGGTTATCGGCGTTATGAACGTCATCCATCGTCCAGGTCCGTGTTCTTGTATCATATAGATATCTTCGTCTTGAGAAAATCCTGCCGAACTGAAAAAAACGAGCATCGAAATAAACAGTGAGAAAAATTTCATAGTGTAACTCCAAATCAATATTTTTACAATGGTAACGGCTGCAATTTGTATTCTCAAAACTTATACCAGTGGTCTAACATCGGGAGCGATGTTTTGGATTTCTGTATCGCCTGCCACTCCAAAGGAGTCAGACTGTGTGAAAAGTCAAATTTTGCGAAACACATCCCCGAAATCTCAACTCGTCCGCCTCTGGCGGAAGATTTCGGGGATGTTGACGGTGAAAAAATAGTTTTCACACTGCCTGAGTCCGTTAGACAGGCACGGCGGAACATTGGTTATTAAATCTGAACAAAAATAGCAAAAATGCAGTACATTGTAAAGCAATCAGATTTTTTTTAATTACACACTCATTATTTGTATGCGTAACTTACTACCGCTTACTATCGTAGTATTTCAACCAACTTCCTATTATTGAATGACAACTTTTTTTCACAGAACAACTATCTATAGAATACTGCTGGTAGTACTGTTGTCATTCTTGTTGACCCTTTCTGCGACAACTTTCTATTCTTTCTTTAGCACGCCAACAGATGAGAATATCTTTCGAGATGCTCTGTCAAACCTTATGGTTGTGAAAGATTTTCCGGCTGAAAACCTCGGTAAACGTACCGTTTCAAAAAGCCGCACGCTGCCAATACATTCAACGTTGGATTCCGTGATTACGGGCGACCTGATTATCTCAATCAACAATGGCACCGTTACAACGATGAAAGATGTTGCAGAAGCACTTGATGATGGTCCACAGAACGATATTAAATTTGAAGTGCTGAGACCGTCAACAAACTATATCATTTCATTTAGAACAAACAGATCTTCGCTGAAAAATGAATTTTTAGTATTTCTTCCTTCCCACGTTTTGGTGATTGATGTGATAGCCGGCGGCGCTTCGGATAGGGCTGGGATGAAAATTGGCGATCTTATTCTTCGGATAAATGAGCAAGAATTTAAATCTGCGATTGAAGCAGATAGAATTCTCCGTTTAGGACAAATTGGGAAATCATTAAAATATGAAATTCTTCGCAACAACCGGTTCGTGGAATTGAATGTTGAACTGGCAAAATTCGGTATACCAATCTCCGTATTGATCTTTTGTTTGGGCGGAGTGTTATGGATGTGTACTGGTGGTTTTATTATTATTTCCAGACCGAATATTCTTGCCGCACGCATGCTCGGGTTTTCATTTCTGTTCGTCGGTTTCTTCATGACTGTTCTTATTGTGCGAAGGGATTTCGATGCAACACCGTTCATCATTATTCGCAACGTTATCATGAACGGAGGTTTTGTCTTTGGTGTGATCGCAATGTTCCATTCATCCCATTATTTTCCTCTTGAACGAACGGATCTAAATAATAAAAAATGGATCATCCCCGGATATTATATTACGGGAATAGCAGCAGCAATTCTATCGTTAATATTTAATTCTCCAATTCCGCTTTCGGTAGTATTGATGTATGGGTTGTATGTTATTTTGCGTTATCGCAAAGGCGTATCTTCCGAGTATAAGCGATTGAATCGTGTGATCAAATGGGCATCATTGATTGTTACTGTTCTTTCGGTTGTTCTTACACTCAGTACGATTTTTTTTACCACTTTCCTGCAGGCGAATGTGATAGCTGTTGTCGGAATTCTATTAACGTCAATTCCGTTGGCGTATCTTTTCACCATTGGTCGGTATCGATTGTTGGATATGAACTTTCGGGTTCGAAGAAATATTCAGTATAGTATCGTTACAATTCTGTGGGGAATTATTATTTTTTATTTTTTAACGTGGTCTTTTTTCAAATTACCCCTGCTCGACCTTCCGCAGGCAAATATTATCTTTACCGGAACAGCTATTGAAATAAACGATACTCCCGCAATGTCTTTCCAGCGTGATTCGTCTGAGCGGATCATGTTGATGGTGCTTGCAATTAGTTTAACATTTATCATATTACGTGTTCGAAAATACGGTCAGCATTTAATTGATAAGAAATATTACCGGCAGCAATACGACTACCGCCACGCTTCGCTTGAACTGGGAGAAATTCTTGCAACCACGTTAACAATGGAAGACCTTGCGCACGGACTTGTTCGTAAGCTGAGCGAGTTGATGAAATTAAAACGTGTCGGTGTTTTATTTTTTCGAGAAGAACGATGTTGCTCCTGTGTATCTGCATATGGATTTGACGGAAAAGTATGGGAAGAATTTTGTACTAATCATGAACGCGAATTGATTGCAAGTATTCGACAATTCAACAATGAGTTTAGAATTGATTATTTACCAATCGTGCTAAAAGATAAATTCCATCACGAAGGATTCCACCACGGTATTCCGATTCGTTCAAAAGAAAAACTGATTGGCGTATTATTGGTTGGTGAAAAACAATCGGAAACAACATTCCGTCAAGAAGATCTTGCATTTCTTTCAACAACGGCAAAACAGGCATCGGTTGCGATTGAAAATTCGTTTCTCTATGAAGAACTGGCGGAAAAAGAGAGAATGAAACACGAACTTCAGATTGCTCGGCGCATTCAGTTGGATTCGCTGCCGCAGACGACACCAAAAATTCGAGGATTAGAAATATCAGGAATATCTATTCCCGCGATGGAAGTCGGCGGAGACTTTTTTGATTATCTCTCTAACGGAAACGGAGAATTGACAATTGTCATCGGAGATGTAAGTGGGAAAGGGACATCGGCTGCTTTGTATATGTCCAAAGTGCAGGGAATCTTACGATCGCTTCATGGATTCGATCTTTCTCCTAAAAAATTATTCCAGCGAACAAATACATTGTTGTGTCAGGACCTTGAAAAACGATCATTTGTTACTCTGCTTGGCGTAGAATTTAACCCGAAGAAGCGGACAGCAATCGTTTCACGAGCAGGGCATTTGCCGTTGTGGCATTATCAGCGGAAGACAAAAATCGTGAACAAAATATTACCGCGTGGATTGGGATTAGGGCTGAACGATGCGTCTATTTTTACGGCTGAGATGAAAGAGAAAAAGATTCAATACAACAATGGCGATATTTTTCTTTTTGCAACCGACGGCGTAACAGAAGCTCATAATGCGGGAACAGATTTTGGCGAAGAACGTTTGCAAGATATTTTGATTAACTGTTCCGACCGATCCGCAAAAGAAATTCAAACATGCATCATCAAAGAAATAGCGGCGTTTGTGGGTGATCAAGAACAACACGATGATCAATCGGTGGTAATTGTGAAGGCAGTGAAAAATTGATCCGAAATTGAACCGTTCGTTTAAAACGAACGGTTCAATTAAAGAATACAAAGAGCACCGCATATTGTGGCGCTTTATTTTTGTAGCGCGTACGGGAATCGAACCCGTATTTAAGCCTTGAGAGGGCTCCGTCCTAACCGTTAGACGAACGCGCCGGTAAATAAACTCTATCATCCTTCTCTATGCTACCGTTCATCAATTTACAAAATGTAATCTCGTCGTGCAAAAAATATAGTTGATCCTTAAAAAAAAACTCGAGACGCGCACCCTTCCGAATAACTCAGACTCTGTTTCTCGAAATTTGACTTTTCACACACAGTAACTTCTTTGAAGCAGCGGGGCAGTTCATTTTTTTTGTTCTTCGTGTCGTTGTGGTTCGCTTTTGTTTTTGAAATACGCAAACACTCCAAACGCTCGCAACGCCTGCGATTGTGCATGCACTGTTCCAATCTCATCAACTCCATATCCATCTTCGCCGCCGTTCGGATTCCATCCGTTGCGGATCGCGTGATCAACCTCGCGATGCAATGTAACCGTTGCTTTGCCATTATTATTCGTCCACACATGCTCCAGCATTTTTTCCACGATTGCAGGAATTTCAGATAATTCGTTCGGAGCAATTTCGTAAGCATCCAATAAAAAATGAACAAATGCGCCATTGCCATCCATGTGAATTTGGAAATAATCGGTAGAATCAAGCCATTTTGTTTTTGAATTAAGAATATGTTTTGCAGAAGCAACGGCAATTGTCTTATACTTCACATTGTTTGTTGCGCTATATAATGCTGCAAGCACCGATAAATAACTTGCCGATTCCCATGGAAGCTGTTTTCCAAATGCGGCTAGTCCGCCTTTACCTTGCCAGACTCCGTTTCCATGGTAGAATGTTTTTTCAATTCCCGGAATTTTCCCGTCTCCATTCCAGACTTTTAACGCATCTTCAAGAAATCTTCTGTCGCCGGTCGCTTCAAATAATTTACATGCAACAGTTACAAGCTGGTTCATATTGCTGTTGGTAAAAATATTTTCATTAACATTTGCGTTCGGGGAATAATTATACCAACTCCAAAATCCTTCGTGCGATGAAAGTCTTCCTTCTTTGCGTGCATCAAGATAGCGAACCTTCGCATCGTCAACCCACTGCACGTGTGTTCGTCCTGAAAATTCCCACCAGTATAATTCTGCAAGGCAGATCCATGCGCGGTCGTCAACCCACGTTCCATTGTTCATGTGTTTCAGATTGTATTGATAAAGATACCGCCGCAGAAGCGAAGAATCATTTGTTGCTTTGAAAAGATATGCATCGCCAATAGCACCATTTGCGCCTTCCCAGCCCGGCGTGTACACTTTGTAGAATTGTTTCCCGATCAAATACGAACGGTCGATCCATTTATTTTTGGTTTGAACGTGAAGCGAATCTGCGGGAACAGTTGTAGTAGAAGTTTTGGATTGGTTTGAACACGAATAGAGTAACAGGAGAAATAAAATGGAATATTTTTTCATCGGAATTATTGTATGGAAGCATCCTTTCCGGTCAGCATATTGAAGGCGGAACTGGAGTTCCGCCATACATTTTCTAAATAAACGTTTGATGAGTTTTACTCATCCATCACCAACAGGAAAACTGTTTGTTCGGTTTATGTCTGACAGTACAACTGTCAGACAACTAACACGCTTTTCATTTTAGGTTTTATTTTTTTGTGTGTCTTAGTGTCTTTTGCCGATCCGAAGAATCACTTTGTGAAGGCATGGAGACTGTGTCAAAACTATTTTTTCAGCGTTAACATCCCCGAAATCTCAAAGATTTCGGGGATGTGTTTCACAAAATTTGACTTTTGACACAGTCTCCATCCCTTTGGGAGTGGCTGATCTTCTACTTCAAAATTTCATCAATCGTGGTGTAGCTTACCGAATGATATCCGGGACGCGCCTTTGCATAGACCTCCTGCGCCCACGCTTTTCCTGCGGGAGTCTTAGCAAGCTGGGTGTATAACGGTTTAATCAGTTTTCTCCGTCCAACATTTAGTAAATAATTGCGCATCGGACCGAACGCCGTTTCGTAGTTCGCAGTAATGCATCGCTGAAACCATTCGCACAATATTTCTGAATTTCCTGAATGTGTAAAATTGAACGCATAATCGAGTTCGATCAATTTTTCCAATCGCAATGAATCGGGAAGATTGCGGAGAAAATATAGCCAATGATGAGTAGTCCAGCCTTGCGTGTTCAATGTTGCCGCTTGTGTTCCATCTAAAAATCCATTCATCTGTACTGTTACTTTCTCAAATTCTGCGGATTGCGGTTTCGGACAGTTCTCTGGCAACCCTGCACCATACACCCACGCAGAGATATTTACCGTGTTTAGGAGCGATCTATTTTTTTTGCTCGTGAAGTGGTTATGTAATTTTTCAAGAAATAGTTCTGTTGTCATTGGTGTGAACGCATTTTCGTCAAAGTATTTCTTCAGAAACGTATCCCACTGTTCGCGTCCAAATGTCTCTTCACACAATCGCAGAAAAAAATATCCTTTGTTGTATGCAATATCAGTCATCCCATCATCCGGATCGCGATTAAGAAGATTAAGTTTTAATTTTGTATCATCGCTTGTTGCTCCAATGGATTGAATCTCTTTTTTTAAATCGTTAAGAGCAAGAAGGGAAAGCATTTCAGAATAATTGCGTCCATACACTTTTTCCATAATGCGGTGTTCAAAATAAACGGTGAATCCTTCATTCAGCCAAAAATCATTCCACGTAGCATTGGTAACAAGATTTCCGGACCACGAATGAGCAAGTTCGTGCGCAACCAGCGCAACTAATGAGCGATCACCCGCAAGAATTGTTGGCGTGGCAAATGTTAACCGCGGATTTTCCATTCCGCCAAACGGAAAACTTGGCGGCAGCACCAGCAGATCGTACCGCTCCCAGCGGTACGGTCCATACAATTCTTCTGCCGCGGAAATCATTTTTTCCAGATCGATAAATTCATTTGCCGATTTTTCTACCATGTTTGGCTCTGCATAAACGCCGCTGCGAGTTCCCAACGAACGAAATTGCAGATCGCCGACTGCAAGAGCTAATAAATAAGAGGGAATCGGTTGTTTCATTTCAAATGAATACACTCCGTCTGCTGTTTTTGTTCCGGTATTTCCTGCCGCGCTCATTACCGCAACAAGATCTGGTCGCGTGCGAATTGTTGCCGAATATGTCATTCGCACTCCCGGACCATCCATACACGGAACCCATGTGCGAGCAAGAATTGCCTGCGACTGTGTAAACAAAAACGGTTTTTCTTTTCCCGATGTTTGAGATGGTTCAAGCCATTGTAATGCGGCGGCGGCGGCAGAGGTGCTGTACTGAATTGTTACAAACGTTGTCTTTGGTGTAATTGCAATAGTGAGCGGCTTGCCAAGAAATTTTACTTCGCTGCCAAGCGTGAATGTTGTTGGAATATTTTTCTCATCAAGTGTTACGCTGTGGATGGTGAGATCGCGCGTGTCGAGGATGAGTTTGTTCGTCTTCTTTTTATGATCGAGCGTTAGAACAGCTTTCCCGGAAAGAATTTTTTTATCGAAATTGACAGCAAGATCTAAACCGAGATGAAAAACGGATACGTCGTTCGTGTTTGCAAATGAATGAATATCCTTAGCATTATTGTGTTGTTGTTGTGCTGTTACCATATTCAATACCAAGATCGTAAAGAAAAAAAAATGGGAAATTCTCATTGGTGCTCCTTTAAGTAAAAATTCTGCGTATAATATACAAAACTCGAACTTTAATATTCATTCGTTTTGAAGAAAAATGAATTTGTTGAGACAACTGGAAAGCCCAAAATTAATGGCAGGGCAAGGCAATAATGCGTTATTCATTACTTGCCGTTCATCAAACAGGATAAACCTTCAATGAAGACTAAAAATAATTTTTTTTCACAGTACAACACGCAGCGAAACAGGGCGATCATCTGGAGTGTGATTGTATTGATCGTTCTTGCCTTTATGGCGAATCTCGGCGCCATCATCGATTCAATTGTACATCCTGAAATTGACTACTTCGATATTGAACACCTGATTAGCGGTTTGGTAACGGCGTTCGTTGTCGGAATAATGTTTGTGATGGTAATAATATATATCGAGCGTCTTAAAAAAGCGATCCGCGAACGCAATCGTATGGATGAGTCGTTAAAAATAAGCGAGCAAAATTACAGAACCATATTTAATTTTGCAACTGAAGCAATCTTTATCCACGAATTGCCTACCGGAAAAATAATTGATGTGAACGATACAATGTTGAAATTGTATGGTTATAGTTCCAAAGAAGAAGTTCTTTCCTGCACCATTGCTGATTTAAGCGTAAACGTAAAACCATATACCGAAGAAGATGCACAAAAGTATATTTTAAAAACAATCAACGAAGGTCCGCAAACTTTTGAATGGAAATCTCGCAGAAAAGATGGCTCTAGTTTTTGGATTGAAATGATCGTGAAGAAAACGGATATTGGCGGCGAAGAAAGAATATTAGCGGTTGGCAGAGATATCTCCGAACGCAAACACTTGGAGAAAGCATTACAAGAAAACGAGGCGCGATATCGAAATATTGTAGAAAATCTTCATCAAGCGTATTACGAAGCCGATAGCCGTGCGATATTTACCTATTGCAATCCGGAACTGATTATTTTTAGCGGCTATACCAAACAAGAACTGTACGGAATGAGTTCGGTGAGAATTGTTGCAGACGAACATCGCGATCACGTTACGAAAACATACGACCGATGTAAGAAAGAGAAACGAACAAAAATGTCGCTCGAATTTGTCGTTCAAAAGAAAAACGGTGAAAAATTTTGGGTCGAACTAACAACCCATTTTGAATTTGATGAACACGGTCGGTTTATTAAGAGTGGAAATATTATACGGGATATTCGCGAACGAAAATTGGCAGAAGAAAATCTTCGGGAATCGGAAATATTTTTCCGCTCAGTATGGGAACATTCTGTTGGTGGTATGCGCCTTACCGATGAACATGGAACGGTGGTTACCGCGAACAAAGCATATTGCGACATGGCAGGAAAAACAGCAAAGGAAATAGTTGGCTCTAATTTTTCTATTATCTATACTGAAAAAGAACAATCGCGTATAACACAAAAACATAAGGAGCAGTTTTTGGCAAAAACAGTTGCTCCATTTGTTGAAAGGGAATTGCTGCTTTGGAATGGGAAGAAAGTTTGGTTCGAAGTATTAAATTCATTTATTGAATTTGGAGAGTCAAAAATTTTGTTGCTCGGTATTTTTACCGACATTACCGAACGGAAAAAATCAGAACAAATAATCAGGGATTTGCAGAGAAGAGAAAGTATTGGTGTGCTTGCCGGCGGTATTTCCCACGATTTTAATAATCTGCTTGCGGTAATGATGGGAAATGTATCGCTTGCGAAAATACGAATGCCGGCTGATCATCCTTCGGTAAAAAATCTGGACAGAACAATGATGGCAGTTGAACGCGCAGCTACGCTTACCAAAC
>JANONI010000275.1:0-4737 GCA_031420755.1 Bacteroidota bacterium
GGAATATTTCTTCCATCAGCACCAAATATCTTAACATCAGTTATTGAAGAAAGCGAAGAAGGTTCAATTCCAACGGATCGTAAATAGCTCGCATCAATTTTATACATTCCTTCGTCAACAACCTCCATTTTAATCCACGTACCGGATGAGAGCCAAGAATCTACTGCCGAACTCTTTCTAAAATTTGAAGGAGGTATCCATCGTTTTGCAATCGGATAATTTACTAATGATGCTTTTGCCCACTCATCATTTCCGGTTTGATCAAAAGGAAAATTCCTAACGCCATAATCTATGCGCACAACTATGCGGGTATATTTTCTTAACGTCTTTTCAGCGGAATTGTATTGATATGGTGCAATAATTAAGTTTGCCGTCAACCAATTCTTCACCATTCCGATATTCGATAAGTGAACGATCTGCTGCGGGAAATAATTTCCGCGCGATAAATAATTTGTCTTATACGTTTTGGTTGTTGTTCCCATATCATCAATAATTTTTTGAACGGGAACGGGGGCTAATAAAAAACCAGCAATCGTTTGAAAATCGGAACCGATAACAGAGACAGTATTGCCTTGATATGAAGGAACTGCAATAGAAATAACTCGAGTCCGAATATCCTCACTTCCAGCCTCGCCCGATATTCCGGATAACGAGGATTTGAACTGCGGCAATTCAAATGTTCCTTCGGACGAGACGATCTTCAAGTTCTGAATATATTCCGGGCGCACTTCAATGGTCATTCCACGATCATCCGATTCGATAATTCGAACATCGGGAAACAGTTGCCCGCTCTGTGCAAACATTCTTGAACAGAATACGATGATAAAGATGAAAATATATTTTGTCATAAATTAAAATACCGAATCGTGAGTTTACAAAGACACATTCACGTTCGGTACAAAGAAAAAGCAACAAGTATAAACGTTAAAGGTGTCAAAAAAAAACTTTTACTGACCTACAACCTTTAACAATATTTCTATACTTGTTGCTCCTTAGTTTTAAGTTCGATTTTCTATAACAAATATAGAGAAGGGTTGCTAGTTTGTCAACTATTTTTATTGTGTTTTTATTGAACATTTTCACTTGCAGACAGAAATCACTTTCGGTAGATTAGTTGAACAAAATATTTTCCATCAAAATAATTCGAATTGTAATGATAAAAACACTATTCCTATCCACTATATTTGTCCTTATGTCTAACGCGCAACCTTCAATAACCTATACGCTTTCAATGTCGAAACCTCAAACGCACCTGCTTGAAGTTGAGATCACTCTTCTGGATTTTGCCGCAAAAACTGTTGCGTTTCATATGCCGGCGTGGCGTACCGGACGGTATATGATCTTCGATTTTTCCGGTGGTGTACAAGAGTTTAATGCGGTTGATGAAAAAAAGCAACACCTTTCTTTCAAAAAAATTGATAAAGATACCTGGGTAATTGAAAAGGAAAAATCTAAAACCGTTACGGTAACCTATAAAGTGTATGCAAACGAATTCAATCTGCGAACACGAGAATTGAACACTGAACATGCTTTTGTCGATCCCCTTTCTGTCTTTATGTATGTGGAAGAGTTAAAGAACAAACCATTAGAGTTAAAAGTAATCCCGTTCAAAAATTGGAACGTCACTACCGGACTTGAAGAAGTTCCCGGCAAGCCGTTCACTTTTTCAGCACCGAATTTTGAATATTTCGGCGACTGTCCGCTTGAGATCGGCAATCAAAAAGATTTTGAATTTTTTGTTGATGGAAAGAAACACATTATCAGTATTTATGGCGAAGGAAATTGGAACAGCGACACACTTATCGCCGATTTCACCAAAATTGTCATTGCCAATAAAGAATTGTGGGGAGATCTTCCATATCAGAAATATATTTTTATGATTCACTGCCAGCCGAATGCAGGCGGCGGAACGGAACATATCAACTCCACAATCCTGGGCGTTCGTCCGTTTGTCTTTTCCAATCCTGTATCATACAAAGGATTTTTAGGACTAGTCTCTCACGAATATTTTCATACATGGAATATGAAACAGCTACGACCAAAAGCGTTTGCGCCGTATGATTTTTCAAAAGAGAATTATACTGAAGAACTGTGGGTAAGCGAAGGAACAACATCGTATTATGATGATCTGATATTAGTTCGCACAAAATTCTCCACTGCAAAGTCGTATCTCGACAACATAACACAAATGGTGAATAACGAGCGTTCACGATACGGCAACACTATCCAGCCGCTTGCGGAATCAAGTTTCGATTCGTGGATAAAATATTGGCGGGGAAAGCAAAACTCGCAAAATGCTGAAAGTGATTATTACGGTAAAGGTTCGCACGTAAGCCTTCTGCTCGATCTGGAAATCCGGCAGCGATCAAAAAATAAATTTTCGTTTGACGATGTGTTGCGGGCGATGTACAAACGCTTTCCCTCTACTAAAGGATTCACGAATGCAGATCTTCAAAAAGTCTGCGAGGAATTTGCGGGAAGCAGTATGAAAGAAATATTTGATTCGTATCTTTATTCAACCAATCCTCTTCCGTGGGAAAAAGTTCTTGTGTATGCCGGACTGGAAGTTACAGTAAAAGATTCCACAAAAAAAATCAATCTTGGAATTTCACTTCAAGATTTTGGCGAAAAAACTCGTATCACTAATGTTACGCCCAATTCTCCAGCCGAAAAAGCAGAACTCGATATCAACGATGAAATTGTAGCGCTAAATGGATTTCGAGTTCGTTCATCAGAATTTAATGAACGGATCGCTTCGATGAAAGAGGGAGAAGAAATTAGTATTACAGTTTTCAGAAACGATAAACTGAAAGAGATTACTTTGAAACTCGAATTCTTTGGAGTGCCTTCGTACATTGTGAAAAAAGTAAGCAAACCAACGGAACTTCAACAAGCAATTTATGAAGACTGGCTCAGGGAACATTGGAATTGATGGTATGCTATATGTTTTCTTCGTTAGAAACTGAAGTTACGCTCTACGAGTTGTACCTATCTACGATTCGTAGAACGGTATCGTAGATAGACAGAACAGGAAAAATGGTCATGCTGAGGTTCTCATCTTGACTTCGTCAAGAATCTTTATCCCAAATTTGTTATTAAGAAAAATTTCTAATGACCGCCATTAGGGCTGTTCTCAAAATTAGTTAATGCGTATGCCTGCCCGCTACGCATTCAGGCGGGCATGCTTCGCATCAATGTCATTCTCTACGACTCGTAGAGAATGACAAGTCCTTTGGATTTTGAGAACTGCCCTTTACTGAGAAATTATTCCTTCGACCATTCATCATACAATCCCATCCGTTCGCTTACTTTTACAATATAACTTCGAGTCTCATCGAACGGCAGATTCTTTTTCAAATGTTCAAATACTTGGTCTGAGGTCATTGCATTGATCTGCGGCAGTGCCTGAGTAACATTCCGCTTTCCGGTAAATGCTTTTGCAACATTTCCCGGACCGGTATTGTATGCGGAGATTGCACAATAAATTCTACTTCTCGGATCTCTTACACCGCGAAATTCAACGGTCAATAGTTTTGTAAGATATGCTGTACCGAGTTCAATATTATTATTCGGAACGTATAAATATTCTCCGGTAACAAGCGTATCCACTTTATGTGCAAAAAAGTAAGCATCCCGCGCACCGGATTTTGGAACAAGCTGCATTAAACCAAATGCCGGTGCCGAAGACTTTGCTTTCGGATTGAAATAACTTTCCGTATGCATGATGGCAAACACAAGCGTGATATCAACTCCAAATCTTTCTGATTCTTTTTTTACTTGTTCACGAAAATCCGTTGCACGTTTTTTTACATGATTAGGAACTAACGGAAATTGCACACCAACAACAATGCGCCTAATGCCGTCTTTTCCTGTAACAAGCTCTTGAGTAACTTGAGCAGGTTGAACAGTCTGTTCCGCAAAATTCTTCGCGGTTCGTTCGGTTACCGGATTCCCTTCTTTCGTTAGTACCTGTTCTGCCAGAATCGATTTTCCCTCAGGCGGAACAGCGTTCTTCTTTTCCAACGGATCTGTTCCCCCTTTTGCAACTGCCAATTGTGCAACTTGTTCTTTCAGTTTCTGCTCGATCAATTTTGGATTCTTCGCTTCAACTTCAGTTACCAGAATTTCAATCTTTGCGGTTCCTGCTTCAAAATTTATAGAACTTCGTGAAGAATATTTTGAGTCGTACGAAACATATTCTTTCGTGGAACTTGTGTGGACATTTTTTGTTCCCCATTTTTTTTCGATCTGACCTGTGTACTCTTTGAACAACCGTTCTTGTTCGGCAGCATAATCGTCAAACTGTTTCGTTACTTTCGCTTTGTACTGCTGGAATGTTTCTTCTTCCTTCTGAACGCCCTGCGCCTGTTCCTTCTTAAATTTTTCAAGTTCATTCGCTTCGGTCGTATCCTGAGCGAATGATGAAAAAGCAAATACTGTAAGTAAGACAACGATCAAGAATAATTGCTTCATAAAATTTTCCGTATTTAGTCGTTCATGGAAAAATAAGAAACCTTTTCAAGGTTTGGTTCTACGTAGACAACCTTGTCAAGGTTCTGAAACAAATTTTATCTAACCTTGACAAGGTTCGGGTGACAACCATTCCAGCGTTTTTTTTCGATGTAGTATATAACCGAAGAATATTCATACTTCAACAACTTAACGCTGGTCCGAAGGACTCAGCCTGTGTGAAAAGTCAAATTTTACGATATATATCCCCGAAATCTCAAAGATTTC
>JANONI010000276.1:0-11057 GCA_031420755.1 Bacteroidota bacterium
CAATTGTCTAAACATCTCCAAACAAATTTCAGGTTTTCAAAGTTATCTGCGTCGAACCGCAAAGTAACTGCTTAATCTGCAATTTGATAATTTGCGATATGAAAATTCTATAATGAATAAATTAAAAAACGAAAAATCTCCGTATCTGCTTCAGCATCAGAACAATCCGGTTGATTGGTTTCCGTGGGGGAGTGAAGCATTTGAAAAAGCGAAACTCGAAAATAAGCTGATCTTTCTTTCTATCGGTTATTCAACATGTCATTGGTGTCATGTGATGGAACGCGAATCGTTTGAAAATGAAACGACAGCGGAATTGATGAACAAATATTTCGTGAACATCAAAGTTGATAGAGAAGAAAGACCGGATGTTGATAAAGTGTATATGACCGCTGTGCAGACAATGACGGGACAAGGAGGATGGCCTCTTTCTATATTTCTTACACCTGATCTAAAACCGTTTTATGGTGGAACATATTTTCCACCGAAGGATGGTTATGGTCGTCCGGGATTTCCTTCGTTGCTTGAAAAGATAAATGAAGTGTGGCAGAACGATCGTGAGAATGTTCTCAACTCGGGCGAAGAATTAATAAAATCATTACAGCACCGGCATTTTGTGGAGAGCAAAAATACAGAACTTAATGATGGTATTTTGAAGCGGACATATCATCAGATTGCAGCCGGATATGATCCAACATTTGCCGGATTCGGAAGTGGAACGAAGTTTCCGCGTCCGGTCATTTTCAATTTTTTATTCCGCTATTACTATCGAACCAAAGATCACGATGCTTTAAAAATGTCTCTTACTACGTTAATGGCAATGGCAAGCGGCGGAATGTACGACCATCTTGGCGGCGGGTTTCACCGTTATTCGGTTGACGCACAATGGCGCGTTCCGCATTTCGAGAAAATGCTCTACGATCAAGCGCAGTTAATCAATTCATATCTCAACGCATATCAAATTACGAAGGATGAGTTTTTTGCAACTGTTGCTCGAGAAACGCTTGAGTATGTTCTTCGTGAGATGACATCGAACGAAGGCGGATTTTATTCTGCCGAAGATGCGGATAGTTTTGATTCTGAAAAGAAAGGGCATACGATTGAAGGCGCATTCTATGTTTGGGAAAAATTTGAAATAGAAAATGTATTGACTTCCGATGAATCGAAGATTTTCTGTTATCATTACGCTGTTGAAGAACATGGAAATGCTCTTTCGGATCCGCATCAGGAATTTATCGGCAAAAACATTTTGTTCAATCCTTTTACGATAGAACAAACCGCAGAATATTTTTCGATGAAAGCAGAAGAGGTACGCACCATACTTTCTGCGGCAAAAAAAAAATTATTCCAATTCAGAAACTTACGACCGCACCCGCAGTGCGATGATAAAATTCTGACATCGTGGAATGGATTTATGATTGGAGCATTGGCGAGAGCATCACGAACGCTCAATAATTTATCATATGTACAAGCTGCGGTTCGTGCTGCGGAATTTATTTTTTCTACGCTCTACAATTCCGAACAAAAAAATCTCTTTCGGCGTTATCGCGACGGGGAAGTGAAATTTGAAGCGCATCTGGAAGATTATTCGTTCCTTGTTTCCGGTTTACTCGATCTTTATCAAACAACATTTGATCTGCGCTGGCTCCATTGGGCAGAAGAACTGATGGGAATGACGATCACAATATTTTGGGATTCGGCTGAAGGGGGATTTTATGATACTTCGGGAAAAGATGATTCGATATTAGTGCGGGCGAAAGAAGCGTACGATGGAGCAGAACCAACAGGAAATTCAATTGCAGCGATGAATTTGCTTCGATTATATGAATTGACAAATGACCAATCGTTAAAGGATTATGCTCAAAAAACATTGAAGCACTTTTGCACATTGCTGGTTCAATCTCCACAAGTGATGCCGCAGTTAATGGCAGCGGTAGAATATTACCTTTCACCGCCGGAACATCTTGTTATCGTTTCAGAACGGACGGATGACGCAGCGATTTTTCTTGACCTGATAACAAGGGAGTTTATTCCGAATTTAAATATTATACTGTTGACTGATTTGCAGAGAGTTTTTTTTAATGTAAAATTTTCCTTTACAAAAGAAATGAAAATGATTGAAGGGAAACCAACGGCATATTTCTGTAAAAATTATGTCTGCAATTTTCCGACAAACAATGTTGATGAGTTACGAAAGAGTGTTGCGGGGAACAAAACAATATAAAGGGCAACTCCCTACGGTCTACGACTCGTCTACGACCCGTAGGGTAGAGGTCGTAGACTAAAATTCCAAGAAGACAGTCATTGCTTCGCACGTCACGAAGTGATTGCGACTGTGTCAAAACTCTTGATTGACCGGTAACCGTCCTGCTTTGTGGCGGGACGAAATTGAATTGAAAATGTAACCTGTTCCGAAGGAATGCCGTTGGCAAAGGTTGCGCCTACCAAAGAAAAATGACTTTTGACACAGTCTTGATTCCTTTGGAACAACGACAATGCGAAGCTCCAAAGGAGTCCTTTCCGAAGGAATGCTTCGCATCGGACATACATACGTACACTGCTTTTAGAGATTTCACGAAATTTTTTATTGCAACTTGACTTCTCTATCTTTATCTTTATACATTATTAAATATTGATGGCGGTCATAACACCTTCAATAACTTCTAATCGTAAGGGGATTATCAATGAAAATTAAATCTTCGTCAATTAATGAGGGATCAGTGGTCATTCTTGAACCGAAAGGTTCACTTGTCGGCGGAGATGAAACCGATGAACTCAAAAAAGCAGTTGCATCATTGCTCGACCAAGGGAATCGTAAACTAATTGTTGATCTTGGTGATGTTGAATATTTAAATTCGTCGGCGATCGGAGCGTTGGTTTCTGCACACACATCGTATACCAATCGTCAGGGCAAACTGATTCTCTGCAACATCAATAAAAGCATCACGAACATTTTTGTTGTAACAAAACTTTCAACAATCTTTACCTCAGCGGATAGTCGCGAAGACGCAATTTACGCAATAGCAAAGTAAATAACTTTAAATCAATAAATTTATAATTACAAGGAGTCGTTCTATGAAACAAGGTTCACTTAACTTAGTCATCATCTTCGGTTCATTCATAATCGGATTTTTTATTTTTGAATATACACTACCGCAATTCATTAAAGACGGCGGGTATGTTGTTGTTTGGCTTGTAGCACTTTCGATTATGGTGGTAACATATGTTGTCGAACGACTTCTTTCTTTGAAAAAAGCAGGTGGACGCGGTCCGCTTCCGAAATTTCTCAAAGCGCTTGTTACAAATCTTAACTCGAACGATATTGCTGCTGCAATCGGGGTTTGCGATACACAGCGCGGATCGATGGCAAACATTATTAAAACCGGTTTGGAACGATATCAGGAAATAATGGCAAAAAAAGATTTGAACAAGAAAGAAAAAATGGAAGAAGTAAAACGTGTCATTGAAGAAGCGACAATGCTTGAAATGCCGATCTTAGAACGCAATCTTATTTCGCTCTCTACCATCGCTTCAATTGCAACAATGGTGGGGCTGCTCGGAACGGTTCTTGGTATGATTCGCGCATTCGCCGCTCTTGCAAAAGCCGGTGCTACTGATGCTGCTGCTCTTTCACTCGGTATCTCTGAAGCGCTTATCAACACCGCAGGCGGAATTGCAATCGCCATTGTTGCCATTGTTGCCTATAATTTCTTTTCAACAAAAATTGATGGCATGACGTATATGATCGATGAAGCAAGCAAAGATATTATCATGAACTTACAAGCCAAACACGAATAAGGTCATTCTCAGGAGTAAGTATGTCAAAGACAAAACGTGTAGGATTTAAACTGGATATGACGCCGATGGTGGATGTTGGTTTTTTATTGCTGACATTCTTTATGCTGTCAACAACATTCAAGCCGCAAGACGTAGCCGAAGTAACGATTCCGGAATCACATTCGGCAATTAAACTTCCGGATATTAATGTTATGACGGTAACGGTTGATAAAGACGGAGGGATCTATCTTGGATTAGACAATCAAAACCTTCGAGCGGCTGTATTCGGACAACAATATGTACTCAAAGCCGGTGTCAGTGTAACATTGTCTGAATTGCCGGAATTATTGAGAACGGCACGCATTAGAAACCCAAAACTTCGCACGGTGATCAAGGGGGATCAACAATCTGAATATAAAGTGATTCAAAGCGTTATGGAAACTCTGCAAAAAGAGAACATAACCCGCTTTAACCTTGTCACAAACATGGAAAAATAATTTTTTTAGGAGTAACGACCTATGGCAGATGTAGATCTATCGCAGTCGAAAGGTAAACAAAAACACGGCGGCAAGAAAAAGAAAAAGCGTATTGCCGTTAGAATTGATATGACGCCAATGGTTGACGTTGCATTTTTGTTATTGACCTTTTTTATGCTCACAACATCAATGAGTAAACCTCAAACGATGGAAATCAACTTACCTCCGGCTGAAACTAAAGCTGATGTTGCAGAATCAAACCTGTTAACGCTGCGTATTTCAGCGGATTTTAGAATCTTCTGGAATATAGGAACAGAGAAACCAACAACAGTTGACGGAAAAGAGAAAAAAGAAAAATTGATCAGTCTTGGACGATTATTAAAAGAACGGAATTCTGCAAATCCAAAATTGATCACGTTGATTAAGATTGATGGAAAAGCAAAGTATATTGATATGGTGGATATTATGGATGAATTAAATATCAATAGTATCACCAGATTCAGTTTGGCGCCGATGTTGGATGACGATAAAAAACTCATCGGAACGTTGTAATTTAACAGAGTAAGGAAATTTTTTATGGCAACTACTGCTACGGCACCAAGTGTCGGTTATGGTTATCAAGAATTGAGAATACTTACCAAAAAGTATTCTGTTACAGCATTAATTATTGCTGGCAGTTTCCATTTTTTGGCAATGGGCGCGTATTATGGCATGCAAATACTTATGGAAGCAGATGAACCGGTCTATTCAGTTCGTATTATGAAATACAGCGATCTTGGTCCGCCGCCTTCAATCACAAACTCTCAAACAGCTCCTGCGGTATCCGTTGAAGCTCCAACAGCAAAACCGACCGTTGGTACACCGGTTCCTGTTCCGGATGCTGAAATTAATCCTGAGCAGACAATTGCTACGCAACAGGAAATGGCAAACACCGCACCAATCGGTGAAGGAGATGGAAGTGGTCCGGTAGAGATTGAACAGGATGTGAGGATTGAAGAAGATGGACCTCCGCCGGATTTTGTTCCTGTAGAAAAACAACCACAACCGCTCCCCGGTAATGCGCCTCCTCCGATATATCCTGAAATAGCGCGCCGAGCAGGTGTTGAAGGAACTGTTTGGGTAAAGATCTGGGTTGACAAAGAAGGAAATCCGAAAAAAGCACTTATCATGAAATCTGATGCAGAGTTGTTCAATCAACCGGCTATTGATGCAGCAATGAAATGGAAATTTACACCTGCAATTATGAATAACGGTCCGGTTTCTGTTTGGGTTTCTATTCCATTCAAATTTAAACTGAATGCTGGGCGGTAATATTTAGGATGGATCCAAATAAAATTTTCGTGTATTTCAGTTATGCTATGGCGGGAATATTTGCAGCACTTGGTCTATTTGTGCTCTTTCTGATTCCGAAAGAATATAACATACCTGAAAGATCACGAATAATATTTGGTGTGGTGCTTCTTCTTTATGGACTATATCGATTTGTATCACTCCGGATTAAACGGCGGCATGAAGATGAAGAACGTCACTCTCAATAGTCTTAACGGTTTCATCCTTTCAATTCTAATTCTCATTTCTATTCTTGCCATACCATCATGTTCAGGTGAAAAACGTGAGACTCCCACCAGAGGGAGTCTTACAATGATCACATCGGAAGATATTTTTCCGGTCATCGACATTCAAGTAAAAGATTTTCAACGAGTGTACGAAGAAGCACAGATTGTGAACCGATCGTCATCATCTCGCGATGCAATCGTACAACTGTTGAATGATAGTATCACATTGATTGTCTGTGCGAGAGAGTTAAACGAGGAAGAACGCCGGGTAATTGCTCACAACAAGCTTGAAGTTGATTCTCTCAAGATTGCCTACGATGGTGTTGCCGTAATTGTGAACAAAAAAAATTCGCTTGCAAAACTCGATATTACTGAATTGCGAAAACTCCTCTCCGGTAAAACTCTGCGATGGTCTGAAGTGAACGGTTCGTCTCTTTCGAGCGCAGTGATCGTTGCCATGGGAGATCCGAACAGCGGGGTTCACGAATTTGTAAAGAGACGCTTGATTGGGAATGAGCAACTGACTTCGTCGTTCTATCCGTGTTCATCTTCTGCGGAAATTTTTTCGATCGTAAAAGAAAGACCAAATGTTATCGGTTTTGTTGGAACGTCATGGCTTTCAAAGATGCCGGAAGAGATAAAAACATTAGAGATTGGTGACCCGAATAGCACCCATGAGAGTGCTTCAACGGAAACGGAATATTTCTTGCCGCATCAAGCGCATATCTATAGAAAGTATTATCCTCTTACTCGAACGATTTATATCTATACTCATAATGTGGGAAAGGGTGTGGGGTGGGGATTTACGTCGTTCGCGGCAAGTTCTGAGGGACAAAAAATTATTGTTAGTAACGGGCTTGTTCCGGCAACAATGCCTGTCCGTTTAGTTCAGTTGAACACCCCATAATCATAGGAAAAAAGAGATGAAAGTTTTGTTTCTTCTGCTGTTATTTACACTGCTCAGTTTTGCACAAGATGATCTTTCGCTTGGAAAGACAGCACTTGAAAAAAAATCGTACGATCAAGCGATACAGTCATTTCAGAAATTTCTTAATGCAAACTCCCGAAATGTTGAAGCGAATTTTCTTCTCGGTGAAGCTTTTCGACAAAAGGGTGAAATTCAGAATGCAAAGATCTCCTTAGAACGAGCATTGGATTTTGACGACGAATATGAACCGGCAATTGCTTCAATCATTCGTGTGTATGGAAAACTTGGTTTGTGGGACAAAGCTCTAAAACAATTCAAAGTTGCACAGAAGTATCATAAAAATAGTAGTGTTTCTGCGATAGCATTTGGGCAGACCTACCTTGAAGTCGATTCCCTTGATAAAGCTAGGATCTATTTTTCGCAAGCAAAAGAAATTAATCCGAAAAATGTTGAGGTCTATCTCGGGCTTTCAGAAGTGTATTCCCGCGATAACGTTATTTTCCTTTCAGTTGAGAATTTGAGAACGGCGGTTCAATTAGATTCAACAAATCCATCGATTCATTATAAACTTGCGTTGGAAATTCTTAAAAACCGCAGTTTAAATGCAACGCAAATAACCGAGCTGATGCTGCATTTGCAGGAATCGATACGACTCGATCCAACCAACGATAAAGTAATTTATGATGCTGCGCATACTATGTACCGCACAAAAGTATATTGGCGCGAAGCTGCTGAATTTTTCAAAAAATATCTCGAGTTGAAGAAGGATAATGCGGAAGTATGGGAAATGTATTCGATATCTCTATATAATGCGAAGGTATATCTGGAAGCAATTCCGGCTCTTGTGCAAGCGATCAAAATGAATTCGAAGAACAAAGATCTAAAACCGATGTTGGCGCATTCATATTATCTTGCAAAAGAATTTCAAAAGTCGCTCGATCTTTACAAGACCTTTCATCCGGATTCGTTGGATGTTGAAGAAACGTATCGAATGGGGTATTCGTATTTTCAGGTGAAAGATACTGTGAATGCCATAAAATACCTTGAAAAAACTATTGTTCAAGATAAGACTAACTCCGACGCTATCGGAACGTTGGCTGCAATCTTTTTGAATCAAAAGCGCTACGATAAAGCTGTTGTGCAGTATGAAAAATTACTTGTGAGTGATCCAAAGAATATCACAGCATTGTATTGGACAGCCTACTCATATTTTGTACTTGATAAAATAGATACCGCCAAAAATTACTATAAAAAGATTATAGCACTGCGTCCTAATAACCCGCAATATCATCAATCGCTTGTTCAAATATATAGTGTTCAAGACTCCGTTGAAAAGGGACGATATCACGCTGCCCGCATGATCGTTTTGGCAGACAGCATTTTGAGGGCTGATCCGGCAAAATCAGCACAGCAATCACAATTAATTATCGCTGGATCTAAATCTCTTGCAATGTTCGATTACAAAGAGAAAAAAATTGCTTCTGCAATTGAAAAACTGGAAAAAGCTCTCCCCTATGAAAAAGAAAAGAAGGATGAAGGATTACATTTGTTCTTAGCGCAAATGCTTGCCGTTCGAAGTGGTGATCCTGAATTAAAAGCAGATGAAGCAAAAGCGATACGCGCACGAGCGTGCGCTGAATATCTACTTGTATTAAAAATCAATCCGAAGAATCAGAATGCGAAAAAAGAATCGACACAAATGAATTGCGGAAAATAAACCTCTTTCAATCAAACCCCACTCAACCAAAAGGTGATTTATGAAAAAAATGCAAAGCATCCTTCGGATATTTTCAAACAGCACGTTTGCTTCAATATTGGTCTTGATTGTTATGCTCTCGTTGACCATAACTTCATGCAGGAAAAAAGCGGAATTGCCAGTTGTAACAGAATGGGAAACCTATCAGGATCCGATCACTGGATCTGAAGTTCAGTATCCAAAAGGATGGAAATATGAGACCGATCCCAAACGGATAAAAATTTATTCGTCACAAACTGTTGCCGATAAGTTCTATGAGTTCTATAGTCAGGGAAGCACAGTAGTTAACGCAGAACAAGGCGGAGTTGAAGTTGAAATAAGTTCCGAAAAATTTGCCGATATCAAAGTGGGAACACTTGAAGAATACAAAGCGAAAACGATTGAAGATTATGGTCCTTTGAATCTTTCAAACGAACAACCGGCTTCATTCGGGAAGAAAAACGGCGTGAAATTTACGTTCGGAGTAAAAGTGGGGAAAGAGACAAACTTACGCGGAGAAAAATGGATCGTTGACCATGACAGCGCGTTCTATACGGTGAGTATTTCCGGGTTCAATGAATATTTTGAAGTGTACAAACCGTTATTGGAAAAGATCATCGAATCACTAAAATTTCCAAAACCAAAAATTTCCTATAAAGATCCTAACGCTGCGTCGCTTCCTTCTTCGGAGGTGACAAAGTTCAGCAACGATTTTGTTGAATTTGAGCATCCGCAAAATTTTGAAGTAACAATGCCAAAAGAGAAAAAAAGCGGAGCCGTTCATTCACTGCATATTGAAGGTTTGAGAAAAGACTGCACATTCGATCTTGAAATATTCCCGACTAAAACGGACAAAGGAGAAGTGAAGTTTGAAAAATTTGTTGCTGATAATAAAGCGAAGTTTAAACCGAAATTTACCGGCTCGGATAAGATCGACGGTATCACTGCGGTAACGATCACTGCTGCATCTCCGGCTAAAGATATTGAACGAAAAGTGTATTTTGTGACCAAGGGTGAACGGATTTATCAAATTGTTATTACATGGTATAAGCCGATGGCAGAATTTCATCCGGCACTTGAAAAGATTGTTGCCTCGTTGAAACTTAAATAAATCAATTCAATTTATGGATTCAGCCCCGAGACAGAGATTGTCTCGGGGCTTTTTTTTAGAGAGTGCAGTATGAACTTTAAAGATATGCCAATCGGGAAAAATTTTCCGCGCGTTATCAATGCAATTGTTGAAATCCCCAAAGGGAGCAGGAACAAATATGAATATGACGTTGATCTTGGAATATTTAAACTTGACCGCGTGTTGTATTCGTCCATGCACTATCCGGAAGCGTACGGATTTGTTCCCAGTACATTATGGGATGACGGTGATCCTCTTGATATTCTTATCTTTATCGATCAACCGTTGTTTACCGGTGTGCTTGTTGAAGTGAAACCGATCGGTATCCTTCGAATGAAGGATGAAAAAGGGTTGGATGACAAATTACTTTCGGTTGCGGTGAATGACCCGACATATCGTAATATTAATGATGTTAATGATATGCCAAAACATCTTCTGATTGAGATTGAACATTTTTTTAAGAGTTATAAATTACTAGAGAATAAACATGTAGAAAGTTTCGGGTGGGATAATGTTGTTGTTGCGATTGAATCGGTGAAGCATGGACATAAACAATATAAAGAAAAATACAATGCGTGATCGCTGTTCACGTCTGCGTATTTCCAAGAATCAAATATTTATCCCTTTTGATGGAATAGAAAAATACTTACATTCATATACACCGTACTAGATTATCAATCAGTCAGGAGGTTTTAATGAAAAAATGTTTACTAATTGGTGTTCTGTTCTTGATAGGGTTTCAAATATCAACAGCCCAGTCAATAAGCTATAACTCGCATGTAAAGCCAATTTTTCAAAATTACGGCTGTTTGGATTGTCATGGTGGATCGGGGAATCTTTTTTTAGGAACGTATAATGAAGTATTTTCAACAGGCAACAACAAGCCAGTTGTAATTTCTGGTGATACAACCAGCTACCTCATAAAAAAATTAAAAGGATCCCCAGGTATTAGTGGATCGAAAATGCCGCCAGGCGGCTCAATGGCTGCCGCTGATCTTACTACAGTTATTGCATGGATAAAAAATGGGGCAATTGAAAATCCGACTTCAAACGTTAGTATAACCGATGCAGGTGTGATCAAAACATTTGAATTGAAACAAAATTATCCTAATCCCTTCAACCCGGCTACAACAATACAATTTTCAATTCCAATATCAAGTCAAGTGAGAATGACATTGTTTGATGCTCTTGGAAAAGAAAGCGCGACATTGATCGATCAACCCTTGTCCGCAGGGTCGTATAAATATCAGTTGAATGCGTCGTCACTGCCGAGCGGAGTCTATTATTACCGATTGCATGCTGCGGGTGCGGTTCTTACAAAAAAACTTTTATTGGTGAAATAATATCGTGAAATCTGTAACAATTGTTGGCGCAGGGGCTGTTGGACGTTCAATAGCCCTTGCGTTGTTTTACAGCAAAGTGAAGATTGATGGGATATATTCTGAAAACGGGATATCCG
>JANONI010000277.1:0-3191 GCA_031420755.1 Bacteroidota bacterium
CCCAACCGACAATGCTCATAAATTTAAATTCCTTTATGAAAATATGCGGCGCAGCTTTCTTAACTTCAAGAGTGTAGAAAGATGTGCTTTAAAAAGCAAGGAAAGAAATTGTAAAATGTTTGCATTGAAGACGGTTTGCTCTGGATTAAAAACAGCAGACTCTTATTCAACTATTTTATTCTGCATCGCATAGCGGGTAAGTTCTGCGTTGGTGGAGAGGTGTAATTTTTCTAAAATGCGTGTTCGATAGGTGCTTACTGTTTTCACGCTGAGGGAAAGTTTATCGGCAACTTCCGAAACTGTTTTACCGGAAGCGATCAATTCCAACACTTGAAATTCTCTATCGGATAAGCTCTCGTGTCCTGCACCTTTTTGATGTTTCTGCAGCAACGAAACCAATTGTTCGGAAAGATTAGCACTAACATATCGTCCGCCGTTCAATATCTTTGTTACCGCACTCACCAATTCTTCCGGAGCGCTGTCTTTCGTCATATATCCCATTGCGCCTGCCTTAATAACACGCAGCGCATATTGATCCTCGGGATGCATGCTTAATACAAGAATGGGAAGTTTTGGAGATTGCACACGAATATCTTTTAGCAGATCAAGACCGCTTCTGCCGGGCATGCTAAGATCGAGAATAACTATGTCGAATTTTTTTGAGGAAACAAGAGTGAGTGTTTCGGGTGCGTTGGAAGATTCTGCAAATTCTACGGCGCTAATCCCTTCGGAAAGGATTTGCTTCAACCCTTTTCGCACTATCGTGTGGTCGTCAGCAATAAGAATGGTGATCATAGAGATCTTACGTTGAAGATTCTGAGAGAGGAATTCGCACTCTAACGGTTGTACCAACGCCCGGTTGTCCGACTACTTGCACCTCGCCGTTGAAACTTGCAGCGCGTTCTTTCATACCCAACAATCCAACTGAGCGCGGATTGGCAATTTCATGTTGAGCAATACCTTTGCCGTCATCTTCAATCAGCAGCAGTACATTATTTGATTCTTTGCGAAGTGAGATAGAAATATTTTTTGCATTGGCGTGACGAATAACATTCGTCAGCGATTCTTGAAAAATTCTGAAAAATGCCGTTGAACGTTTCTCATCTATTTGAAGTTCTTCGTCGAGATGGAATGAAAAATTAATTCCTGTCCGTTCGCCGAAATCTTTTCCCTGCCATTCAATCGCCGCGGCAAGACCAATATCATCCAAAATTCCCGGACGAAGATCGGTAGCAAGTTTTCGTACTTTGTGAATGGTAGAATCGGCGAGCGACATCATCGAATTCATACGCTTCTGTATCGCGTCATCCGTATTTGATAATTTATTATTCAGCCACACAATATCCATTTTTAATCCGGTCAATGCCTGACCGAGATCGTCATGAATTTCGCGCGCAATATGAGTTCGCTCTTCTTCCCGGATATTC
The DNA here is from genome assembly GCA_031420755.1 of Bacteroidota bacterium. Taxonomy (GTDB): domain Bacteria; phylum Bacteroidota; class Ignavibacteria; order UBA10030; family UBA8401; genus UBA8401. Next base: position 1,428 of record JANONI010000277.1, read on the forward strand.
TGCAGCCGAACGGTCAGCGCCCGTAATTGTTTACGCGAACTGTCTATCTCAATTTCAGAATTCATCCGATCCGTAATATCCGTGATCGTTCCAACAAAACCGGCAAGCGAACCGTCGGTGTTCAATTCCGGCAGAGCTTGACCGAACACCCACAATTCTTTCTTATCACTCTGTCTGAATATTCTGTATTCCGAATGGAACGCACTTTGTTCCCGTACGCATCGGTGCCATTCTGTGCGAATCCGCTTTTTATCATGCGAATGAACTGCTTTTAAATATCCATCACCAAACGCTTCATCGTACCCAAGCCCGGTAATATCCGTCCATCGTTCATTCACATACAAATAAAATCCATCGGCAGATGCAAGAAAAATTCCAACGGTAGAAACTTTTGCAAGCGTGTTAAAGCGTTCTTTGCTCAAGCGCAGTTCTTCTTGCACGCGTCGCTTATCAATTGCGCTTTCAATTGCCGAACCAAGTCGAGCAGAGTGCTGTTTGAAGACATAATCCGTTGCTCCGGAACGCATACATTCAACAACCATTTCCTCATTCAGCACATCGGAATAAATGATGAGCGGAGTCGTTGAGATCATATTCTTCAATATCGTAATCGTATCGGAAGGTTTTATCTCTGCAATAGCGTAATCAAAAACAATTATTTCGGGAGAAAATTCTTCGATCGCTTCAGGAATCAGATCAAATGAAGCAATATGACGCAGTGTGTAATCAATACCGGACTTTCGCATCTCGCTGTAAAACAGCGCGATGCTTTCCTCATTGTTCTCAATAAATAAAATTCGTGTCGGCTGTGACATTGATCATTTTTTTGATGAATACAGTAAAATTACTGCAAAGTATAGCGATTGTTTGAATGAAAATCAATTTGTGAATTGTTAGAGTTTTTAAAAGATTTGTTGTCGTTTTTTCTCTTAATTCCTTTTTGCTTACATTGGTCTTAATGTCAGAAAATATTCTCGAAAAATTTCATCCGATCGTTCGCGCTTGGTTTACACGAACATTTGGTCCCCCTTCTCCCCCGCAGCAACAGGGCTGGCCTTCTATTTCAGAAGGTAATCATACATTGATTGTGGCTCCAACAGGTTCGGGAAAAACGCTTGCTGCTTTTTTGTGGTGCATCAATCACTTGGTTGAAGAAAATATTTTAAGACACCCTCTGTCCTTCGGACATCTCCCTCGTAAAAAGGGGGAGAAATATTCGCCAAAGGCGAACAACGCGGGGGTCAATCATGGCATTCGTGTTCTCTACATTTCTCCGCTCAAAGCACTCAACAACGATATTCATCGCAATCTTGAAATTCCTTTAAACGGAATTTTGAACGAAGCTGAATCGCAAGGAGTAGCAATGCCTCAAATTCGCAGCGCAGTTCGTACCGGCGATACAACACAAACCGAACGCGCGCGAATGTTGAAACATCCGCCCGATATTCTTATCACGACCCCCGAATCGTTATTTCTGATGCTTACATCTGAAAAATCACGAGCACTGTTTCATTCCGTGCAATATGTTATTGTCGATGAAATTCATTCCATCAGCAGCTCAAAACGCGGAGTGCATCTTTCATTATCGCTGGAGCGATTAGAACATCTTGTGCATAAAACGCGAGCTGAAGATCAACGAAAATCGTTTGTTCGTATCGGACTTTCCGCTACACAAAAGCCATTGGAAGCGGTCGCTCAATTTCTTGGCGGAATGGAATGGAAAGAAGAAAAACTTACTCCGCGCAATGTTAACATTATTGACGC
>JANONI010000278.1:0-13060 GCA_031420755.1 Bacteroidota bacterium
GGCATTTGCATGCTCGGCTGCTTCAACGCGAAATCCATCTTGACGAAACCACTTCGTGAGCGATTCCCGTACAATTGGTTCATCGTCAACGATTAACAGACTTGATTTTTTATTTTCTGACATAATTATTTCTCCTGTTCAAATTTTCTGCATCGAATTAATAACTCACGTTACGCCGTGCCTATCCAAAGGAGTGAGACTGTGTGAAAAGTATTTTGTAATGCCGAGCTCTGCTCGGCAACAGTGTAATTTCTTCCAAATTCTCAATAGGTAAACACCGAACGGAGTTCGGCGATACAGTTTTCACACAGTCTGAGTACGTTGTAGCGACAGGCAAACATATTTTCTGCGTGATGTATTGGTATTTTGTGTTTCTGCGTAACGTAAGTTAAGGAGATTACTTCGTCGCTTCGCCTGCCTTTGCCGAAACGAAGCATCGGCTTCGTGCAGGCAGGTTCTTCGGTCTACGACTCGTAGAGAATGACATTGATGTTGGATTTTTCAAATGGTTCGATAAATTAAAATTCTTCTTGTGAGAATATCCGAACAACATATCCTTCAATACCATTTTTTTCAATTGAAGTACGGTTTATCATGAAATATTTTTTAGCAATACTATTTCTCTACGTTCATTCTTTCTCTCAGCAGTTGTCTCCGGGAGAAGTGCTGGAGAATGTTCGGGCAAAATATTCACACATGAACGATGTGTCGGCTGACTTTATTCAATCGGTGAAGCTGCGCTATAAACAGTCCGGACAAAAAACTGCCGGAAATATACAATTGAAAAAAGGGAACAGATACAGGATTGAAACCGATCAACAAACGATTGTTACGGACGGAAAAAAGGTATGGATGTACACGCCAAGCACTAAACAACTATTGGTCGATGTCTTCAAACCAAATCGTCAGCAATTTTCACCGGATAAATTTCTAACCGGTTTACCAAAAGATTTTATAGCATCGAAACTTGATACGGCAAACGGACTTTTGATTCTCACGCTTGAACCGGCAAAAACTGCTGCTGTATCTTCGATGATGACCGGTGTGAAAGTATGGGTGAACAAAGATTTGTGGTTGGTTGAAAAAATTGAATATAGCGACAAAAATGGAACCGCAACATCAATCACACTTTCAAATATCCGATTCAACAAGGGGATTGCTGATACCAGTTTCCGATTTGAAATTACTCCCGATATGAAAGTCGTGGATGTGAACTCGTTTAAACAATGAAATCCGTCGTCAAAAACACTTTCAGTATGATGTTCAGTGTGGCACTTGCCGCATTGTTCCTCTATATTGCATTTCGCGGAAAAGATACCACAGGTATATGGCATTCGTTGATTGATGTCCATTGGTTATGGTTCGTTGTATTGTTCATTGGCAGTGCGCTCAGTCATCTTCTTCGAGCGTGGAGATGGAAATATCTTCTTTATCCGATCAAAGAAAATGTCTCGCTTCGGAATGCTTTTTCGGTAACGATGATCGGGTATCTCATCAACAATGTCGTTCCCCGTCTCGGCGAATTTGTCCGTCCGTATGCGATGAAGAAGTTGGAAGGCGTATCGAAGAGTGCAACGATGGGAACAATTATTCTTGAACGGATTCTTGATTTGGTCACATTTGCGCTGGTTGTTCTAACGGTATTGGCAATCTATGCAAAACCATTCGCTCTTTGGTTCCCTGCAATGGCGAAATTTGAATGGTTATTTTTTGTTGGCGCGGCTGTCATGATGGTTATTTTTGTCTTAATCTTCTTGAAAGCCGATGCGCTGTTCCGATTTCTGAAAAAATTTCTCTTTTTGTTTCCACAAAAACTTCGCGTGCAGGTTGAAAAAATATTTGATTCATTTCTTTCTGGTTTTGGCGCCTCAAATAATACCGGAAATTATTTTATGATCGCCGTTACCAGCGTTCTGATCTGGGTTTCATATATCGTCTTATTATATATCCCATTTTTCATTTATGGTTTTCAGGAACAGAATAATTTAAACTTTGGTTCAGCGGCAGTTCTTCAGGTTGCTTCCGGTCTTGCGTTTGCTCTGCCCACGCCGAGTGGAATTGGCAGCTATCATTCGTTCACCTCATTTGTTCTGACGAAATTGTTCTCCGTTGATGCGATACAGGCGTTGAGCTTTGCCGTCTATACACACGCAGTCGGTTTCCTTACAACCACTATTCTTGGTTTGTATTATTTTTTTGTTGATAAAATCCACGTGCGTGATGCGATAGCGAAAACCGAAGGGAATGGATCTGCGTGAAGAGTGCGATGATGTTTTTTTTCATCAGCGCAATGCTTTTTGCGCAGACAAAATCAGTTGCTGTTGAGCGAAAAAATACGGTTGCGGTATTCGCAGGGATGGGCGTGCATATGGTTTCTGCCCCCGGTGTTGTTGAATACATCAATGCTGTCTCAACCTTAGCGCAGCGTGTGGATGACTTCGGTGCCGCAGTGGATTTTTTCGGCGGTGTTGAATTTCCGATTGATGATGAATGGGGAATAAAGATTGCACATTCATATTTATTTAAATCTTATACTTTTGCTGAAAAGGTAAACGGCACGACGTATGAAATATTCTATGCAACTCAATCGCCATCAATCATCATTCAAAAGATCATTGTCGGAAAAGGATATTTCGTAAAATTTGGTGCGGGTGGTGGTTATCATTTCGGAACATTGACTCAGAAAATTTCCACCTTTGGAACAACGACTGAATATACATCCAATGGTATTGGTGTAAAAACAGAAGTGGTCGGTCAAACAGCGTTTGACGAAAACGTATATGGGTATATCGGCGGTTCGCTTGGATGGGAATTTATTGGTGATCTTAAGGAAAACGACAACAAAAAATTACCAATGCCAAATTCTGCAAAAACAGTTTCACTGAATTATTTTCATGCTGGAATTCGATTCGGAATGAACTATTATTTTTAACAATAACAAAAGGTGTTATGAAACAATTGATAATTCTTCTTTGCGCAGTAACGTTGTTCGCACAATTTTCTGACGCTCAAAAAAAATCCACATCCAAAAAAAAAGGAAAAACAGCCGTGACATCACAAACAGTAAATCCGAAAAAGGGATTTGTCGTTGTTGAAACAACGCTTGGCAACATCACCATTCAATTGAATGACTCAGCCGCACCGAAGCATTCCGCAAACTTCCGCAAATTAGCGAAAGAAGGATTCTATGATAGCACCACGTTCCATCGCGTCATTCCGGGATTTATGATTCAAGGCGGCGATCCAAACTCAAAAAATGCCGATAAAAGTACGCATGGAATGGGCGGTCCGGAATATCGCATTGATGCCGAGATCGGTTTGAAGCACGACCGAGGTGTGATTGCAGCAGCTCGTCAAGGCGATCAAATGAATCCGCAGCGGATGTCGAATGGAAGTCAATTCTATATCACCGTAGCCGATGCAAAATTTTTAGACGGGCAATATTCCGTTTTTGGAAAAGTAGTTGAAGGAATGGATGTTGCGGATAAGATCGTTGCTGTTCCCCGCGATCCGCGTGATAACCCGCTTGAAAAAATTCTCATTAAGAAAGTGTCCGTCATCGAATAATAATTGGAAGGTCGGCATTTGCCAATCCCAAGGATCACTTTGTGACGGCATTACTTTGTGAAATGCCGAGCTTCCGTACGTTTATGGCAAAATTCAAAGAAAAATTTGATGCTGAACAGTTCATTTCTTCTTTTAAGAAGAAGGAGTTCGCTCCGTTGTATTTTTTCTACGGAGACGAGACATTCCTTATCGAAGAGGTGATTGATTCGCTGTTAGAACATGCAATTGATCCCGCGATGAAAGAATTCAATCTTGATATTTTTTACGGAAATGAGATTGACGGTAAAAAAATTGTTTCGCTTGCTGCCGCATATCCAATGATGGCTGAGCGAAGAGTCGTCATCATTAAGGATTTTGACCGTGTGAACGGAAAAGATGTTCTTGAATCCTACTTCGAGAAACCATCCGCTACAACCATAGTAGTGTTGATTGCAAACAGTCCGGACTTTCGGAAGAAACCGTACAGCACGTTCAAAAAATTAGGAATTGTGCACGAATCGAGAGCATTGTATGACAATGAAACGATTGCGTGGATAGAATCGCAGATAAAAAAAATAAAATTATCAATCGAGCCGGCTGCGGTTCAACTTCTTCATTCGTATGTCGGCAATGTCCTTCGTGAATTGTCCAACGAGATTGAAAAAATTGTAATTGCTATTGGAGAACATCAAAAAATTACTGTAGCCCATGTTGAAAGAGTTGTGGGGGTTTCAAGGGAATTCTCCTCATTTCAACTGTGCGATAAGATTGGGGAAAAGAACATTGCAAAAGCGCTTGAAATTGCAGAGCGAATGTTGAATTCAGGTGAAAGTGTTGTTGGAATCATCGCGGCAATCACAAACCATTTTATCCGACTCTGGAAACTGCAAGACGCAATCAGGCTGCGCAAAAGCGAACAGGAAATGCTGCAATTTGTGTATTTCAATTCTTTTGCGTTAAGATCAAGTCTGGTGCAAGCGAAAAATTTCAAAACGGAAGAGATAGAAAACGCCTTTTCTATTCTTGTGGAAGCCGATTTCTCTGCTAAAAATTCAGGCGATCCGAAATTGATTCTTACCAAAGCAATTGCAGAAATTATCTCCGGAACAATGTACAATTCCGACGGAGCTGTTGCCATATGAAATTTATTTCGGAGCAACTGTTGACCGGAATAGTGTTCGCGTTAATCATTTCGCTTGTATCATTTCGATTCAAAGTACTTTCGTCCAGCGGCAGCGTAGCAACATTCCTTCTTGCCGCAATTATTTACGGTATTGGCGGCTGGAAATGGACAATTCCAATTCTGATATTCTTTATCACTTCCAGTCTGCTTTCTAAGATTGGGAAAATCCAGAAGAAAAAATTTGAGATTATTTTTGATAAGACAGATAAGCGCGATGCCGGACAAGTTGCCGCCAATGGTGGTGTTGCCGGAATAATAATTTTACTCTGGTATTTTTTTCCCGGAAATGCAGAGTTGTACTATTTCTATCTTGCATCAATTGCCGCTGTTACTGCTGATACGTGGGGAACAGAAATTGGAACGTTATGGAAAGGGAAACCTCGATCGATTGTTACTTTGCAAAAAGTTGAATCGGGAACAAGCGGTGGTATTTCACTGCTGGGAACATTCGGTGCGTTGATCGGTGCAATCATCGTTACAGGTTCTGCTGTTGTTGTAAACGGATCCGAATTTTCTATTCCAATGTTTGCAGCAATAGTTTTTTCCGGATTGATTGGGTCGTTGATCGACAGTCTGCTTGGCGCAACCATACAAGTGCAATATCAAACTTCTGCCGGAAAAATAACAGAAAAAACGATAGTGGATGGTGCAAAGACCACGGTAGTGCGAGGAATTGGTTGGATTGATAATGATGTGGTGAATTGGATGTGTGCCTTGTCTGGCGTGATTGTTATGGTTCTTTATCTTCATATATTTTGAATACGACATAAAGATTGGTACCTTATCATAGTATGACAAAAGAAGTAACAGTACAAAAAATAAAAATTGGTGCGGGAAATCCTCTGGTATTAATTGCCGGACCATGCGTGGTAGAAAACCGGGATATGATTTTCTATACAGCGGAAAAAATAAAATCGATTTGCGAGAAATATCATACGCCAATCATCTTCAAGTCTTCATACAAAAAAGCGAATCGTACCAGTATGAATGGATTTGTTTCCATTGGAATGGATGAAGCGTTGAAGATTTTGGATGACGTGAAGAAGGCGTTCGACTTACCAATCCTCACCGATATTCACACTACAGAAGAAGTGAACAGTGCCGCTCAGGTTGCCGATGTTCTGCAAATTCCGGCATTTCTGTGCAGGCAAACAGATCTATTAATTGCGGCAGGAAAAACGGGCAGAGCTGTAAATATCAAAAAAGGGCAATTTCTAGCTCCCGATGATATGAAACATCCGATTGAAAAAGTTGTCTCTACGCAGAATGAGAATATTCTTGTAACCGAACGAGGAACGACATTCGGTTATCACAATCTAGTTGTGGATATGCGCGGATTAGTGATGATGAAAAAATTTGGTTATCCAGTTGTGCTCGATGCAACACACTCCGTACAGCTGCCAAGCGGTGAACACGGAAAAAGCGGCGGACAGCCGGAATTTATTTTTCCGTTATCGCGTGCCGGTGTTGCCGTGGGAATTGATGCGTTGTTTGTTGAAACGCACCCAGAGCCGGCAAAAGCATTAAGTGATGCAGCCAGTCAGTTGCCATTGGATCAATTGGAGAAACTGTTGAAACAAGTTGTTGCGATCGATAAAACAATGAAAGATATAACGGCATAATATGTTCAACGAATCAATTGATATTCAAAAAGCAAAACGCGTTATCCGTATGGAAGCGGAAGCTGTTGCGGCACTTGAAGAAAAGATCAATGACTCCTTTCAGAAAGCCATTGATATTATTTTTAATTGTAAAGGGAGAGTTGTTGTTACGGGAATGGGAAAATCAGGGATCATTGCCCGAAAAATGGTTGCAACAATGAATTCCACCGGAACACCATCAATTTTCCTTCACCCGTCGGATGCCGTTCATGGCGATCTTGGAATGGTTCGCAGTGACGATGCGGTGATCTGTATTTCCAAAAGCGGCGACACACAGGAAATTCGCCTGTTGCTGCCGATGTTCAAACGAATTGGCGTGCCGATTATTTCTATGGTCGGGAATATGAACTCTCATCTTGCAGTACAATCGGATGTTGCTCTTGATATCTCTGTTAAAGAAGAAGCGTGTCCCCTCAATCTTGCGCCGACAACATCAACAACAGTAACGCTTGCCCTGGGTGATGCGCTTGCTGTAACCTTACTGGAAAAGAAAAACTTTACATCGGTTGATTTTGCAATGTTTCATCCCGGTGGAAATCTTGGAAAACGACTGCTTCTAAAAATTGAAGAACTTGCGATCACCGGAGATCAAATTCCAAAGATCGGTGTAAAAGCAAGTTTGAATGAAGCAATTCTTGAAATGACCACAAAACGACTTGGCGCAACGTGTGTTGTGGAGGCGAATGGAAATCTTGCTGGAATTATTACCGATGGCGATCTTCGCCGCTTGCTACAAAAAACAACGAATGTCGCCGATCTTACGGCAGAGCAAGTGATGTCGAAAAATCCGAAAACGATCCGTAAAGGAACGCTGGCATCTATTGCGTTACAGGAAATGGAACAGTTCAGTATTACACAGCTTATTATTGTTGATGATGAACGGAGACCGTACGGTGTCGTTCATTTGCACGATCTTGTTCGTGCAGGGTTGGGCGGAGAATCAGCGTCGTGAAAAGGATATTTATTGTTCTCATTGTAATGTTGGCAGTGTTGGTACTGTCTGGATGTGCAGAAAAAGTCAGACCTTCCGTACTCAGTGGTGTATCGAGTACACAACTTCCATCGCAAGAAAGCTGGAATTCTACGATCACCTTTTCCGATTCAGGGATTGTAAAAGCGATAGTAAAAGCGGGGCACATCTACGCATTTGATAATTCACGCGCCACGTTTATGGATTCCGGTGTTGTGATTGATTTCTTCGATGAGTTTGGAAACCATACAACAGTATTAACATCACATCGCGGATCTGTTGATGAAGGAACGAATAATCTTGAAGCAAACGGAAATGTTATTGTAACCTCGGACAGCGGAACAGTTGTGAAGACCGAAAAAATGTTCTGGGATAATGTGAAACAACTTATCCATTCTCCCGAATTTGTTCACATCACTTCGCCAACAGAAGATTTGCAAGGAACCGGTTTTGAATCAGATCATAATCTGCGGAACTATCGGATATTCAAAGTTACCGGAACGGCGGAGCGGAAGTAAAAGGGATGAAACTCTTTTTTTTGAATAAAGAAAATTTATGGAAAAGTAAGTCCCCCTTACAGCGGTGGATTGTGCGAAGGAGAAGGGTCAACGACCTCGTAGAGGGGCAAGGGGGATGTCAAAAATATCAGTTGCTGTTGATTTTGTTTTTCGTTTTTGGCCAGTTATCATTTTCTCAGCAATCCGATCTTATCATTCTTCAAAACGCAGATGAATTTGCGGGAAAACGGTTGGAGAATGGCGAAGATGTTCGGGAATTAACAGGAAATGTCAGGTTCCGACAGGGTGATGCAAAAGTGTGGTGTGATAAGGCGATCCAATTCATCAATCGAAATGAAGTTGAGTTGATCGGAAATGTGAAGATCGTGCGCGACACGGTAACACTTACCTCGAAGCGGGGTCGGTATTACGGTAATCTTCATAAAGCTGATGGTGAAGGTAATGTGAAGTTAAAAACTCCGCACGTTACAGTGTATGCAGATATCGGAACGTACTACCTGAATGAAAAGCGTGCATTCTTTCAGCGAAATGTAAAAGTGGTCGATTCGTCATCCATTATTTATTGCGAACAATTGACCTATTATGAGAAGCAGAGAAAATCCGAAGCGATGTTGAATGTTCGGATCGTCAATCCAAACGATAATGTAACGATGTTCGGAAATTATCTGATCCATTCCGATTCCACGCGATACAGTAAGATGACCGAAAATCCGAGAATGATCCAGATTGATACAACAGAGAAGGGAGAGATTGACACGCTTGCGGTGAAAAGTTTGGTGATGGAAGCGTTCGATGATTCCACCAAGATGACGATCATTAAAGATAGCGTTGTTATCGTTCGCGGCGGATTGGCGGCACGCAGCGGATTGGTGAAATATTTCCGTCAAAAAGAAATGATAGAACTCTATAACAATCCGATCGTTTGGTATGAAGATAATCAGGTTACCGGCGATACAATTTTTTTATCGTTGGAACAGAATCACTTGAAAACGGCATCCATCAGAACGCGCGCGTTTGCCCTTTCGCAAAGCGATAGTGCGTTTTCGAACCGATACAATCAATTGACCGGCCGAATGATACGGATGACATTCAAAAAAAACAAATTACAGGAAACATTTGTTGAACGAAACGCAATCAGTCTGTATTTTCTTTATAACGATTCAACGGGGAACGGTGTTAACAAAACAAGCGGCGACGCCATTACAATAAAGTTTGATGACGGTAAACCGAATACAATCTCTATCGTCAAAGGTATCGAAGGATCATTTTATCCCGAAAATCTTCTTCAGAAAGATGAAACTCAATACAATCTTGACGGGTTTCTTCTACGACACGATCGGCCGAAATTTTCAACTGTCTTTCCGACAAAACCAAAATTATGAGTGAACGTACACAACAAACCAACACACAGTTGATTCTTCGTGCAGAACATCTTGTAAAAAAATACAAGAAACGGACGGTTGTGAACGATGTTTCAGTATCTGTTGGACAGGGTGAAATCGTAGGATTGCTTGGTCCTAATGGCGCGGGAAAATCGACGACATTTTATATGATCGTAGGAATGATCAGTCCGAATGTGGGAAAAGTCTTTTTGGATGAAAAGAATATCACAAAACTTCCGATGTATAAACGTGCCCGCGCGGGAGTTGGATACTTAACACAAGAAGCATCGGTGTTTCGCACGATGAGTGTGCATGATAATATCCTTTCTGTTTTGCAGATGACGAAATTATCATCCAAAGAACAGAAAGAGAGAACTGATACATTAATGGAAGAATTTGGGTTGACGCATCTTGCAAAAAGCAAAGGATTTATGCTTTCTGGAGGTGAGCGACGACGAACAGAGATTGCCAGGGCAATGGCAACCGATCCTAAATTTATTCTGTTGGATGAGCCGTTTGCCGGGATCGATCCGATTGCTGTTGAAGATATTATGGAGATCGTAAAACAATTGAAGTACCGCAATATCGGCGTTTTGATTACCGATCATAATGTACACGAAACGCTTTCCATCACGGATCGTTCCTACCTTTTATTTGAAGGAAAAATCTTGAAAGCGGGAAGCGCGGAAGAACTTGCAAACGATCCGGAAGCGAGACGATTGTATTTGGGTGAAGGATTTAAGTTGGATAGATATGAATAGTGCAGAAACAGAATACAGAATTCAGAAGACTGAATACAAGAACAAGGAATACGGCAATGAATGAAAAACAACCTGCAAAGACTTTTCGTGATTTGGTGATGTGGCAAAAAGCACATCAGTTTGTGTTGGATGTTTACAATATGACAGAACTTTTTCCAAAACAGGAAATGTATGGATTAACATCACAACTTCGCAGAGCGGCAGTGTCAATTCCTGCAAACATCGCGGAGGGTTTTAAGAAATCGGGTAAAGGTGATAAAGTTCGGTATTTAAATATAGCTCAAGGGTCTCTTGAAGAATGCCGTTATTTTTTAATTCTAATACAAGATCTACACTATGCAGATACAAAAGATATTTCCAATAGACTTGATGATGTCAGCAAAATGATAGATTCATATATTCAAAAAATTAAAAATTCTAACAAATAATTTACTACTCACAATTCTGTATTCAGTTTTCTGTATTCTTATAAGGAATAGTAACCAATGGTTGTAGTCGTAGAACAAAACGCGTCGGAAAAAGATATTGAAGGTATCATAAAATTTTTGCACGATTTCGGATTTGATGTGCACCGCTCGACCGGTGTGAATCAAACCGTGCTGGGAGCGATTGGTCTAAAACCGGATTTTGATACCCGGCAGGTTGAAGTGTTGCCGGGTGTTGCTCGCGCATATCGCATTACCGAACCATATAAACTTGCGAGCCGTTCATTCCGACAAGAAAAAAGTATTTTTAAATTCAAGAACTGCGAAATTGGCGGAGATTCCATTGTTGTTATGGCGGGTCCGTGTTCTGTTGAAAATGAAAAACAGATATTTACGGTTGCAGAGAGTGTTGCCAAAGCAGGAGCAAAATTTCTGCGAGGCGGCGCATTTAAACCACGCTCATCACCGTATGCATTTCAAGGACTCGGCGAAGAAGGATTGAAATTAATGCGGCGAGCGGCGGATGAATTTGGATTGCTGGTGATCTCCGAAGCGATGGACAGCAATCAGATCGAAGTGGTGGAACAATATTCCGACATCATTCAAATTGGTGCGCGAAACATGCAAAATTATAATTTTCTTCGTGAGTTGGGTAAATCATCAAAACCGGTGATGCTTAAACGCGGTCTTGCTGCAACATTTGAAGAATGGCTGATGTCGGCAGAATATATTCTTTCCGGCGGCAACAAGCAGGTGATAATGTGTGAGCGAGGCATTAGAACGTTTGAAACATCAACCCGAAATACGATGGATATCAGTGCAATTCCGGTGATTCATTCAAAAAGTCATTTGCCGATCTTCGCCGATCCGTCTCACGGAATTGGAATTAGGGATAAGGTGATTCCGATGGCGCGCGCTGCGGTTGCGGCAGGCGCAGATGGGATTATTGTTGAAGTGCATAACGATCCGGACCACGCAAAATCAGACGGCGCACAATCATTGTTTCCCAATCAATTTGAAGAAATGATGAAACAGATCCGGGTTATCGCAGAAGCGATTGGAAGAAAAATAGCGTAATGAGTTTTTAAAAACTTTTGCCACACCTGCCCGCCTGCAATAGTAAAACAAAGCGGTCTACGACTCGTAGAGCGGGCAGGTGTGGCATTTTTATGAAAAAAAAATCATCTCTCAATATCACAATCATCGGTCTTGGTGTTATCGGCGGATCTCTTGGTCTGGCAATCAAGCAGGCTAATCCGCACATCATGGTGACAGGTTTTGATAGCATTGAAAATATTGAAGCTGCGCTTCACTGTAACGCCATCGATTTTGGATCGATCTCTCTTCCTTCGCCGCTGCATGATGCCGACATCATTTTCCTCTGCACGCCCGTTCATACGATCATCGAATTACTCCCGACCGTTGCTAAATTTTGTAAACGAACTGCACTCATCACCGATGTAGGAAGCACAAAAACGGAAATTGCGAATGCAGCAAAAAAAATATTCCGTTCGAACGGAATATTTATCGGCGGTCATCCAATGGCAGGTTCGGAAGGGAAAGGGATTGAATTTGCCGATGCGCTCTTATTTCAAAATGCAACGTATGTGTTATGCGCTGATACTACGCAAAAGAGAAAGATCACAAAGTTAACTTCACTGCTTCATTCCATCGGTGCTCGTGTTTTATTTCTTTCTGCAAATAACCACGATAAAATCGCAGCATCAATCAGTCATTTGCCGCAATTAATTGCAGTTGCATTGATGAATATGGTTGAACAGAAGAACAAAAAGCATCCCGGATATTTGCAGCTTGCCGCAGGAGGATTCCGCGATATTACAAGAATTGCCTCAAGTCCGTATGGAATGTGGGATGACATTCTTGCAAGCAATTCAATTGAGATCAGAAATGCAGTGAAAGAATTTTCTTCGATACTTTCAAAGTTTGAAAACGATCTTCAGTCATCCTCACGGCGCAATTCTTTTGCACAACGGTTCCGTAATGCAAAAGAATTGCGCGATGCCATTCCTAAAAACTCCAAAGGATTTTTACATCCCTTGTATGATGTGTATGTTTCTGTTGATGATAAGCCGGGTGTGTTATCAATAATGACCACCGCATTGTATAAGGCAAACATCAATATTAAAGATATGGAACTGTTGAAGATTAGAGAAGGTCGAGGAGGGACGTTCCGGTTGTCGTTTGATACAAAACAGGATGCGGAAAGAGCGGAGTTGGTTTTGAAAATATCAAAAATGAAAACTCTCTGATATTTTTGCCATTCTTTATGCAGACAAACTTGTCTTTATCTGAAAAAATTCTACAAAAAATAAATTTCCTCAAAAATTTAATTTCTGAGAACTGAACCGTTCGCTTAAAGCGAACGGTTCAGTGTACTTATATCAACCTAACCATAAGGAGTATCATTATGAAATATTTTAAGATTGCAGTTCTTGTGCTGTGTGTCTTCTTCTCAGTTCAGATGTCCAACGCACAACAGCGAACATTCGGACTTGGCTTGATCATCGGTGAACCGACGGGAATCAGCGCAAAGTTATGGACATCATCCATCAATGCATTTGATTTTGGACTTGGCTGGTCTATGGGAGGAGAT
>JANONI010000279.1:0-3324 GCA_031420755.1 Bacteroidota bacterium
AGGAAGTTCACCGTATTCCTTCAAAAATATAAGAGAAGAAATTTTCTTTGTTCACTAATTTCAATGTTGAATTTGGATATGTTTCTTTCCATATCCGCGGTGTCCTTAATGTTGCTTTTTCTGACCATTTTATCTCATACCCAAAAAGTTTTCCGTTGCGTTCTTCAATTATATCAATCTCCTGTCCATCATAGGTTCGCCAAAAAAATGTTTCGCCAATTCGATTGAGGTAGGAATTTGCTTTCAGACGCTCCATCACAATAAAATTTTCAAATAATCCGCCAACATCATTCCTATCGCTTAATGCGTTAAATTGAGAGATGACTGCATTTCGAATACCGACATCATAAAAATAGTATTTGGCTTTACTGGCAACCTCTTTTCGTAAATTCCTGCTAAAAGCACCGATGCGTTTTATGACAAATCCCTTTTCAAGAATATCCATGTATCGTGCTACAGTTTTTACATCTAATCGAACTTGCGATGCTAATTCCGTTAATGAAACCTCATTCCCAATTTGAAACGCAAGTAATTTAAGCAGATCGAATAATTGTTTTGATCCTTTAATTTTTTCAATGCTCAGAATATCTTTTAATAAATATGAATCAACAAGTTCACGCAGTAATTCAATTTTTTCTATTTTCTTTTTTGTAGTTATTATTTCCGGATACATACCATACAAGAGAAACATTTCAAGCTGTTCGCGTAGTTCTTGTTTGTTATACAGCGACCGAAGCTCAAGCAAAGAAAGCGGATAGAGAATAACGGTTTTTTTTCTTCCTGTAAGCGGTTCTCCAACAGATTGCGACAAATTAAAAGATGATGAACCCGTGACAACAATTTTTAACCGGGGATTATGATCAATAAACATTTTTAATGCCATACCAATATTCTTTATCTGCTGTGCTTCATCAATGGCAATAAGGTCGTATCCCTCGGCATATTCCGCAATTATTGTTGCGTCTTGTGAATTGAATAAATGCTGGATTCTCATATTATCGCCTGAATCTATGCGATATTTTAATTTTGTTTTTAAAAGAAAGTCTTCAAGAATAGTTGTTTTTCCGACGCGGCGTGCGCCGTAAAGAATAAAGACTTTTTTTGGTTTGAGAAGTTTTTGGAGATTGATTACTCGTTGTATCATAAAAACACCTATGATAATTTGTGGATTCTGACTCCACAAATTTACAGTAATAAAATTTAAGGAGAAAGAGAAAAAAATGAGGATGACTGAAGTAGATGTGTATTAAGGACGAAACAATATCTTTTCCACCTTTCTCTTTGCTGTGTTATTGACACTATTACTGGGATTTTTACGACGAGAAATGCGCCCTTCATTGCATTTGGTGCGAGGAGGAAGTTCATGAAGAAATGTAGAAAAATATTACGGTGGGAACAATGCAGCAAAAGTTATTTTATTTCTTTCAATTGTGACACGATCTCTTTAATTGCCGGCAGATTTTGTTTGTTCACCAAAATCAGCAGCGTATCATTCGCTTCAATATATGTTCCGCCGCTCGGAACGATATATTCATCGTTCCGGCTGATGACAACAATAAGACTGTCGCCCGGAAGTCCAAGTTCAACCACCGATTTTCCGATCATTTCTGCGTTGAATGGTACAATAAAATCAATTAACTGAGTGTCAGAATTTTCACCGCCGGAAAACTCCATCGGCGAACGGAATCGTTTTGTTTCCGGTGCGGCAAGATTTAACCAACGCGCAACAGAAGGAATAGACCATCCTTGAATCAACACCGATGTTAATACGATAAAGAAGACAATATTAAATATTATATCCGCTCCCGGGATTCCTGCCAGCAAAGGAAATGTTGCAAGAATAATCGGCACCGCACCGCGCAGACCAACCCAAGAGATGAACATTCTTTCCTTAAGAGAAAATTTTGAAAATAGAAGTGAAATAAAAACTCCCAATGGACGTGCAATAAAAATCAAACAGAAAGAAATGATCAATCCACTGCCAATAACCGGAACAATTTTGTGCGGAAACACAAGAAGACCAAGCGTGAGAAACATCGCAATTTGGCTGAGCCAGCTTAACCCATCAAAGAAACGAATGAGACTTTTTTTCTGCACAAAGTCACTGTTTCCGATGACGATTCCGGCAATATATACCGCAAGAAATCCGCTTCCTTCAAGCAGCGTTGTTGCCGAATACACAAATCCGGCAAACGCTAGGGCAAAAACGGGATAGATTCCTTCGTACGGTAATTTCAGACGATTTAAAATTATCGTCATCGTTTTACCGAATCCCAAACCAAGTGCGCCACCAATTGTCATTTGATAGACGAACATTACAGCGATGGATGGAACAGTTGTTTCTGAATTGACGATCAATTGTAATGTTCCAATGGTAAGAAAGACCGCCATCGGATCGTTGCTTCCCGATTCAAGTTCGAGCAATGGTTTTAAATTTCCTTTTAATGAAACATTGTTGGACCGAAGAACAGAAAAAACCGCTGCCGCATCGGTGGAAGAAACAATCGCTCCAAGAAGCATTCCCTGAAGAAAAGAAAGATTCAACAGAACTATGGAGATTACCGCTATAACGAGAGCAGTAAGAAAGACACCGACCGTAGCAAGGATTGATGCTTCGCGAATGAATGGGCGAACAGAATTCCATTTTGTTTCCAAACCGCCGGCGAATAAAATGAACGTGAGCGCTATAATACCGATTGATTGCGCCAATCGTGCATCGTCAAAATAAATTCCTCCGGGACCATCGGAACCTGCGAGCATACCAATACCAAGAAAAATTAATAATGTTGGCACACCAAGGTTATCGGAAAATTTTGCGATCGCAACGCTGAGCAGAATAAGCGAACAGGTAATAAGCAATATGTATTCAATGCTGATCATTACTCTTAAGGTAGGGAAAAAATCTACATTTGCAAATAAGAGAGGAATTAAAAAGTAGAGACGCATGATTGTGCGTCTCACCTAAAAATATTTTATTGCGCGGATGTTTCTTTCTTCTGCATTTTCACTAAAATAATTCCGCCGATAATCATTCCAATCAGCCAATACCCGGAATCAATAAGTGTCAACACGAATGATTTTCCTTGGTACGAATTATTGACATACACGACCATAGCAACAAATCCCAGCCAATTCCAAAAAGCTGCTTGTGCTACGCCTTTCATTTCTTTTACCTAAATTGAGCGGTTAGCTTTTAGCTATTAGCCGTTTGCTTTATAGAGTAATGGTTTTTAGATATTTATAATCTCATCCATCAGGAGAAATTGTAAAGACCAAAACATGCTGGAATCATTAAGCTAATAGCTAAAAGCCAACCCGCCTGCC
>JANONI010000280.1:0-1826 GCA_031420755.1 Bacteroidota bacterium
AATGTTCATTCAATTCGTATTCCCGAACTAATCTATAGTGCGTATCATCGTGGCTGTTCTTTGATTGCACCTTGATTATACAACCTTGCGAAGGTTGTAGTAAAAAATATTTAAAACCTTCGCAAGGTTTTTACTGTTGCAAATGCTCTTGATCTTCATCTTCATTGCGCGTTTTTCAGCGTCCAGCGTTCTTTCGCAGGATTAATTGTCAATTGTTCACTGTTCATTGCTGGATCACAGGTTTGCGGCCGATCCCAAAATACGTGAACCGAAGTTCTTTCATCTTTACAGGATCAAAGATATTCCTACCGTCAAAGATAATGGGCTGTTTAAGATTCGATCTGATGATATTAAAATCAGGATTGCGGAACTCATTCCATTCGGTCAAGACTAACAGTGCGTCAGCATTTACTAATGCACTATATTCATCATCAGCATAAGTAATTGTATTGCCCAGATCGAACTTTGCCGTTTCATTTGCCGCCGGATCATACGCCGTTACCGTTGCACCATACTCCAGCAATTTTTTAATAATCACAATTGAAGGTGCTTCACGCATATCATCGGTATTTGGTTTGAATGATAATCCCCACACTGCAAAATGTTTGCCGCGAATATCATTATCATAATATTTTAAAATTTTATGAACCAAAACTTCTTTTTGTTTTTTGTTCACCTGATCAACAACGCTTAATAAACGAATTTCAGAACCGGAATCAATCGAAGTTTTGATCAATGCATTCACATCTTTGGGGAAGCAAGAACCGCCGTAGCCGATTCCAGGAAACAAGAATCGTTTTCCAATTCGGGAATCTGAACCCATCCCTTTCCGAATGAGATCGACATCTGCTCCCACTTTTGTACAAAAATTCGCCAGTTCATTCATATACGTAATGCGAAGCGCAAGGTACGAATTAGCCGCATACTTTGTTACTTCGGCACTCGCCGTATCCATTTCGATAATCGGATTTCCCTGGCGAACGAATGGTTCATACAATGCTTTCATCCGTTCAGTAGCATATTTTGTTTTCGTTCCGATAACGATCCGATCCGGTTTCATAAAATCTTCTACAGCAAAACCTTCGCGTAAAAATTCAGGGTTAGAAACGACATCAAAATTTTTGACATTATGTTTTTTTATAGCATCAAACACCAATTTTGAAGTTCCAACTGGGACCGTACTTTTATTAATAATAATTTTTTGTCGTGCATCCCCGCCGGATTCAGCAAATATCTTCCCGATCGAATCAGAAACACCAAGAATATATTTCAGATCTGCTGAACCATCCTCCCCCTGCGGAGTTGGAAGACAAAGAAAAATAAATTCAGATGATAATACCGCTGATTTCAGATCACCCGTAAATTCTAATCTCTTCTGCTGAATATTCCTTTGAAATAAAATTTCTAATCCCGGTTCATAAATAGTCACTTCTTTATTCTGAAGTTTAGCAAGCTTTTGCGGATTATTATCAACACAGATAACTTGGTTTCCGGTTTCAGCGAAACAAGTTCCTGTAACTAAACCGACATATCCGGTTCCGACAATGGTAATTTTCATTTACGTAATATTCTCTGTTTGAATTAAAACAGTTTCAAAAATTAAGTTTTTTTCGCCACGAAGACACCCGCCTGCCATAGCACGTTGTATGTGCGGCGGGCAGGCAAAGGCACGAAGAAAACAAATAATAATAAACATGTTGCGGCTTCGCGTCTTTGCGGTAAAGTTTTTTTTGAATTTATAGAACCGTCCTTAAGCTTTATGAACTAAATGATGTTTCGTAACAATTAAGTTTCTTGTATCAAGAATTGGAACGTTATAGGAAAGT
>JANONI010000281.1:0-8960 GCA_031420755.1 Bacteroidota bacterium
GGTCCATCTTCGTTTCGCTGCAGCATCTTTGTCATTACGCAGATAATATAGGGATTATTTTCAAGATAGATGATGCCGACATCGGTTCTTACGCTGATTCCTCTCCGCTTAACGGCGGATCGGAATGACATTGATGTATTAATTTTTGAAACCGTCCTTTATTTTATAGAAAATAAAAAGGAATGCCGAAGCATCCCTTTTACTTTCAAAAATATTTTTAGCGTTACTATTTTATCAAGTTCATTTTCCTTGTTACTACGTTTCCGTTAACACGCAGAGAATAGAAATATGTTCCTGAAGAAAACTTAGATGCGTTAAATGAAATTGTATGACTGCCAGCCTCCATAAAACCACTGACCAATGTTGTTATAGTTTTTCCTGTCACATCGTACACAACCATTTCAGTTTTGCCTGCATGTGATAATGCGAACTTAATAGTTGTTGTTGGATTGAATGGATTTGGATAATTTTGTTCCAACGTATATGTGCCTACAACTTGACCATTGTTATCTATTCCAACGCTTGTTGTTGTATTTGATTCAAGAATTACTACTTTCGTAACTCCGCTATCAGCATCACCATTTTTTTGATTTGCTAATAACAATTCTGCTCTATTATCGCCATCCATATCAGTAGCAGTAATACCCATAGATCTTGCCCACGTATCACCTGTAAACGAAACCCAACGAATTTGGGTTCTATTTGTATCCTGATATACAATATTTGTTGTATAGCTCGAAGAGTCTTGTATTAAACCAGTACCTTTGTATTCTAATCTCCAAATTCTACCACGATTACTTACAAAAATATCTGTTTTGTTATTACCATCAATGTGTCCCACTGCAATTCCTCTTAGTCCTGTTATCGTCGAAAGAGGTTGGTTGGGAAAACTTCCTATTCTATTTAATTTTGAACTAACATACGTTGAATCAAACGCTCTTAATGCATCAACACTGTGCAACACCCATAAGTTGCCATTTCCACCTTCACCCCATAATAATTCATTCTTTCCATCGCCATTAATATCTGCCTGCGCCATAGACAATGTTGTGCCTCCAAGTTTTGCCGCACCGCTTGCTATATTTAAATCCCACTCGTATCGTGAATATGTATTTGCAGCATCAGCTTCGTAAACAACAAGTTTTGCGGAACCGGAATAACCAAATGCAAATTCCTTTTTACCATCATTATCAATATCAGTTATTCTTGCAGTACCAAAAATTGTGGCAGTTGTTGTTGTTGTATCGTAAACTTCTTTATTCCATTGAGTAAACGGTCCCGCAAAATTTCCATTTAATGAAGCAATAATAATTCCTTTGGTTGCTCCAGTAAATGCTCTAAAAGCAATTGCAAGTTCTTGTTTGCCATCTCCATCCACATCACCGGCAATAAGTGCAGAAGGACGAGTATTACTTCCAGCAGGTGCATTAAAATTCCATGTTGCCGTTGGGGTGGTTGGTAATGTTGCTGAACCGAATTCAAAAATAAGTAACCGATCCGGATCTGCGCCCACAGTAGGTCGACCAGCATCATACTGCATACCAAGAACAATTTCCGGTTTTAAATTTCCATTCAAATCAGAAATACAAAAATGAGGAAAACTGCCGCCTATCGTATCTGTAATGTGGTATGACCATATTCTTGAATATGTATTATTGCCGGTATTTTCAAATAGGAATAAGGAATAACCAATTCTAAATTTTTCTCCTGTACCAATAAACGAATTATCTGTAACGTAAAGAAATTCATTTTTACCATTGCCGTTCAAATCTAAGCCGCCAACAACTTGTTGAACAACTCGTTCTTTGTTGATCGCATCGGGGTGTTGGTACACAATAAAAGATTTACTAAATCCTGCGCCAACGCTATCCGAGATTACCTGGGAAAACGATTGTTGGTTGAAAGCGGACAGCAATAACATGACGAACAAAAAGTAGTACAGTTTTTTCATACAACCTCCGTAAATATATTATTAATGAGTGGATTAGGGAAAAAATAATTGTAAGCAAACTTGATTTTTGTGTGGTCTAAACTTATATTGGCTCATTGAATTAAGAGAAAAAAACAACAACATGCAATATTTTTGGAAAAAATATTACGAAGGAAAATATAATGTATCACAATAAATATTACTGCTCATTTATATTTTTAACTTTCATGGTAGCACAATTTCTCATTGCAGGAAACACCGGTAAAATTATCGGTACAATAACCGACAAACAAAGTAAACTCCCTTTAATTGGAGCAAATCTTATTGTAAAAGGAACCAATCTCGGAGCGGCGAGCAATGTAGAAGGTGAATTTATTATTCACAATATTCCTCCAGGAACGTATTCAGTCAATGCTTCCATTATAGGGTACGCACCACGCGAGTATAAAAATGTAAAAATAAGCACCGATTTAACGACTGAACTTTTAATAGAACTTTCTGTTACTGTTGTTGAAGCCGATGAAGTTGTCATCGTTGGCAGTCGATTAATTCAAAAAGATGCTACTGCAACTGCTGCTACGATAGACGCAGAACAATTTGATATGCTGCCTATAGAATCTTTTGAACAAGCTCTTCAGATTCAAGCCGGAGTAAATGTAGGTGCCGGAGGTGATATTCATATTCGCGGCGGGCGTTCGAACGAAATTTTATTTCTTATTGATGGTGTTCCGGTGAACAATGCGTTTGACAATACAATCAACAATGGAATTATTGCAACAAATGCCATTCAGGAACTTTCTGTTATTAGCGGTGCATTTAACGCTGAATACGGTAACGCACAATCCGGCGTTATTAATATTACAACCAAAGAAGGCGCGAAAAATTTCAGCGGAAAAATTTCTGCTCAAACCGGCGATGTTGTTGGCGGAGACAAAACTCGTTTTAAAAATATTCAACGCATCGAACCATTCACAACAAGTGAAATAGAAGGCTCGCTTGGCGGTCCACTGGTGGACAAGATTTCATTCTTTGTTTCATCACGATATTTTAATGATAAAGGGTACCTGTATGGTCAACGGTTAGTTCAATTCGCCGGACCATCAACCGATAATCTTGTATTAGGAGATAGATCGTTTGTTTCAATGGATGCAAACAATTTACTCAATCTGCAAGGAAAAATTTCTTACACAGGCGGCAGTTATAAAATTCACAGTACGTATATTTTGAAAAAGAAAGAAAGCCAATCGTATTCAAATACGTACAGAATCTCTCCGGACTATAGACCAACAGATTTTGAAAACAGTAATACGTTCTCGCTCAACTCCACTTTTTTTATTACAGACGAAACTTTTCTGAGTTCAATTGTTTCGTATACTGTAGCGAACGATAAGAGCTATTCGTTTGAATCAATCAATGACCCGCTCTATCGCATACGCGCACGGACATTAGATTATTTGTCCAATAAAAATAATCCAAAGGGAGACAGTTTAGCAAAAATTCTTTTCAACGACTTTGGTTTAACAACCAATGAGCTTACCCGATTTACATTTGGTCCGAGTTTAGATAGAACATCGTTTACCAGCAAAAAAATAAATGCCCGTATTGATATGTCCAGTCAATTTGATAAAATCCATTTACTCAAAGGCGGATTAGAATTTTCAACTTCAGATATTACTAGAGATGGGATATCGTTAGTTCAAAAAGGAGCACGACCGGATGCTGATTTTAATACGAACAATGAAATTATGGAAATACCTGAAGCAACAAGCCGATCTAGAAATATTTATACTGGCAAGCCGTATGAATTTGCCGGATACGTTCAAGATAAAATGGAGTTTAAGGAATTTGTTATTAATGCCGGTGTGCGTATGGATGTCTATGATCCCAATACAACAACTGCAGTAAATTTTAGAGAACTGGATAACACGACATTCAAAAAAACAACAATGAAATCGAAAATAAGTCCACGTCTCTCTTTCGCGTATAGTGTTACCGATGAATCAAAAATTTTCTTTTCGTACGGACACTTTTTCCAATTCCCGCCGTACTCAAATATTTATACGGGGCAGGAAGCATTTTTAAATCCCAGAACTGAAATACGCACAGGAATTTTAAGCACTGTTGGTGGAAATAGGGCGGTAGGAAATCCTGATTTAAAACCACAAACAACCATCAGCTATGAAGTTGGCTATGAGCAAGAAATAACACCCGACATTGCGATGTATTTTAAAGGATACTATCGCAATATCAGAAATTTGCTTGCAACCGATATAGGATTTCTTGGAAATGGAGCATCGTATGCATATTACACAAATCGTGATTATGGAAATGTGCGTGGTATAAATTTTACGCTTAAGAAACGCATGATGGATTCGTACGCATATAGTATTGACTACACATACCAAATTGCAGAAGGCAATGCTTCTTCACCGACACAAACATTTCTTAATGTGAGAAATCAATCTGAGTCGCAAAAACAAGTTGTCTTTTTAGATTGGGATCAGCCGCATTCATTACGCTGGACGTTCGACTATAATAAAGAAGGCTGGTCTGCGGGATTAATTGGAAAATTAGAAAGCGGTTATCCGTACACACCGGCATTAGGAAGTTCTGCACAAGGCGGACAACAAGGTACCGAAGAAAATTCTGCACGTAAGCCGGCAATTTTTAATGTTGATCTTGTTGTAGGAAAAGAATTGCAATTAACATCCGGTATTTTTTATGGTGTTACATTTAAAATGTATAATGTCTTTGATACGAAAAATGAGTTGTTTGTTTTTTCCAATAGCGGACGATCAACATTTTCCGGAGATCCGGCATTTCAGAACTATGTTGAGTTTACTCAACGCCCCGATTATTTTTCAAAACCTCGTGTTGTGTATTTCGGAACGTATATTCGTTTTTAATTTTGGAGTAATGATAGATGAGAAACAAAATATTTTTACTGGTTACTATTTCGATTTTTTCTTCAGCACTCTTTTCACAAGAAAAACCGATGAAGCAATGGACGCAAGAAGAATATGAACAATGGGAAAAAAAATTCTACGCTCCGCGTTCATCGTCGTGGTCATTTCGTAAAGTAACCGCCGGTGTTGATAGAAAAGCAAGCGGTATTGTAAGAGGAAACAGAATTGAAGCTCGTGTTTCAAATTTTGGTTCTATTGGTGCACCGCGCAGTGCACCATCCGTTGTATGGCCAAAGGGTTCGGGTATTTCAATGGGGTACGAATTTGCTCCAATTGCTGGAGCAGAGGTTGTTGATAAGAATGGAAAAATAATTAATATTTTAAGCGATGCCTTGATTGATGGAGGCGAACGACAAAATCCTTCCACGGCTACCGGTAATGTAATGGGATGGGAACCTTTGCCAGGATATGCAGCAGGAAATCCGAACAAAAGTATTGCGATCAGCACAAAACCTGAAACATGGCCTGACGCATGGAAAACGGTAGGATGGCCTGGTCGTTTCGGACAGGGTGTTATTACTGCTGACGAAGAATCTTATTCTGTAATGGACGATAGATTTAATGATGAGTTTGAATATTATCCTCTTGTGAATGGCGCAGACACTATTCGTGGACTCGGGCTTCAATTAAGTTTTCGTACTTACCAATTTGCTTCAAATTCTGCACAAGATATTTTGTTAATTCTCTATGAACTGAAATTGCGAAGTGACTGTAAAGCAATTGCAAAAACCGTTGTGGGTATGGTTGGAGATCCTCACGTTGGCGGCACCAGTGATTACGCCGATGATTATGCAGGTTTTAATAAAGACTTAAATTTAGTTTATGCATTTGATAAACCGGGTTCATCAAACGATTATGGTGTTTCTAATGTTGGATATCTTGGATTTTTATTTGTAAAACCACAGGTACCAGATTCAGCAGATTGGTTGCCATTGACTGGATTTAACGCACCAATTTACGGCTCTGTTTCCGCATCGAATGACGAGCGAATGTGGCAATTCTTAACACCAAATCTTGGACCAAATGACCCACCACCAATCATCGAGCAGAATTCCGACAATCTTTTTGTGTTTAGTTCTGGTTATTTTTCATTACAACCCGGACAGACACAAAAATTTGCCATTGCCATTGCTATGGGAAATGATTTAAATAATTTGATCCAGAATGCGAAAGCAGTTACTCAAA
Source organism: Bacteroidota bacterium (assembly GCA_031420755.1). Lineage (GTDB taxonomy): Bacteria > Bacteroidota > Ignavibacteria > UBA10030 > UBA8401 > UBA8401. The sequence goes on from JANONI010000281.1 coordinate 6,082, forward strand.
TTGCAAAAGCAAATTTTAAGGCTCCTCGCCCTCCTGAATTACCTACTGTTAAGGTAATTCCTAATGATAAGAAAGTTACGCTATTATGGGATGGACTTAAATCTGAAAATACAATCGACCCTTTTTTGGGAGTAAAAGATTTTGAAGGATACAGGATTTATCGCAGCGATAATAAAGGTTTAACATGGGGGAAACCAATAACCGACAACAGAGGAAATCAATCTCTGTGGGAACCCATAGCAATTTTTGATATAAATAATGAATTTTATGGTACACATCCTGTTCAAAGTGCACCAGGTGTGCATATGTTTTTAGGGAATAACTCAGGTTTGCAATATACATTTGTTGATTCAAGCTTAGAACTTAAAAATGGAATAACGTACTACTATGCAGTTTCAGCGTTTGACCATGGAGATCCATCTATTAATTTGGAACCATTAGAGACACCACTAAATATTGATGCCATTAACGTAGCAAAAGTAGTTCCCAATGCCAGACCGGTAGATTTCCTAGATGCAAAGATTGATTCAATTACTCACATTGCCGGTTTCGGAACAGGTAAAATAAATCTTAAAGTGCTCGATCCCTTTAATGTTAAAGCAGCTACTTATGATATTCACATTAATTCATTTCCCAAAGGATTTTATGTGATTAATTCAAAAGGTGATACTTTAATAACAAATTCTGGCAGTCTGTTAAATACAGCTCTTAATAAAGAGAGGTCATATATTTTTGAATCTTTAGAAATGAGTGTAGAAGATGCAGGCTTAATTAAACCTATAGACAGTTTAACTCGTTGGGTAAGCGGTAATTCAAACCTACGAGTACTTCCGTATTGGTTTAGAGGAGCGGCAGACTATCCTTCTGTTATTCGAATCGTATTTTCTGATGTGTATGTAGATACATCAGTTTTATTTAACCCAAAACCAATAAAATTCAAAGCGTACGATATAACCAGGGACAATATTTCAATTCCAATAATTTTTTTTGATAAAGATACCAATAACACATGGAGCGAAGGAGATTCAATTGTATTTCCGATATCAAAAACAACTTTTACTAGTAGATGGGCTTTTAAATTTAGGAATGCTGTTTCAGGAACCACAACCTTACCAACTGTAGGAAGTGTTTTTGAATTCAACACAACAGTACCATTCAATTCAACAGCACAAGATAAATATAGGATTTATACCACTCCGGCAAGCAGCAAAAAAACAACACTTAATAATTCTTCACTTCTCAACAACGTAAAAGTTGTCCCCGATCCGTATGTTGCCGCTTCACGTTTTGAGCAAAAGTCTGTCTATCGTTCCGGACGGGGAGAGCGTGTAATTAAATTTATTAATCTTCCAGTTCAATGCACCATTAGAGTGTACACAGTAGCCGGTGAACATGTTGCAACAATTGATCACGCCGGTGATTTGATATCCGGCTCAGAGCAATCGTGGAATTTACTGAATAAAGACGGATTGGATATCGCACCGGGATTATATATTTATCATCTTGATGCACCGGGTATCGGCGAAAAAATTGGAAGATTTGCTATTATTAAATAACACTTAGCACGAGAAAAATTTATGAATAAAGTATTTCTAAAAATATTTTTCAGTTTTTGTTTACTGCAACACCTTCTTAGTGCTCAAGAAATTACTAAAGCAGGAACCACAATGGGAACATTCCTGAAAATTGGCATTGGGGGCAGAGCTGCTGGAATGGGCGAAGCATTTGTTGCTACCGCAAATGATGTTACCGCATTGTACTGGAATCCGGCTGGTATTTCGTGGTTATCCGGCAGCAGAGCATATTTCAGTCAAACAGATTGGCTGGGCGATTTGAGTCATAGCTTCAGTGCAGTCTCACTTGATTTTAAAGACAACGGAACTGTTGCGGGCTACATTATTCTGTTACGAGCACCAGATCAAGAAGTAACTACCGTAGAATCTCCGAACGGTACGGGTCAAATGTATTCATATCAGGATTTGGCTATTGGAGTAACCTATTCAAGAAAAATTAGTGTTGATTTTTCCGTTGGTGTTTCAGCAAAATATATTACTTCAACATTATATAAACTTGCTGCTCAGGTGATAGCATTCGATGTCGGAACAATGTATCTCATTCCTAACACTTCATTGCGATTGGCAATGAATCTCCAAAATTTTGGAGGTAAAATGCAATACACCGGAGATAATCTTGAACGACCGATTGATATTGACCCAACAACAACAGGGGAGACAGATCGTGTAACAGCATTTCTTAAAACTGAACAATGGGATATTCCACTCTCTTTTAAAGTTGGCTTAGCTAACGATTTCCAGATTACCGATGATATGAGATTGACCATTGCTGTTGATGCAATCAATCCCAATGACAACAGAGAAAATATTAATGTTGGTGGTGAAATAGGATTTCAAGAATATATTTTTTTACGAGGTGGATTTAAATCAATCAATGTAGATCAAGGTGAAGGTGGATTATCCCTTGGTGGCGGCATTACGATCCCAATTTCTGAATTTCATGTAAATGCTGATTATGGATATACTGATTGGGGAAGATTTAATTCCATTCACAGATTTGGAATTGGAATTCAGTTCTAGTGAAAGAGGGATCGGTACCATTTCAAGAAATTAATCGTGTGTTGATCGTAAAACTCAGAGCTATCGGAGACGTATTACTTTCAACACCGGTGATAGAAAATTTGAAAATAGCGTATCCTCATCTTCAGATAGATTATTTAACTGAGCAATTTACATCAGATGTTCTTCAAGGAAACAAATATCTGCACGGAATAAAAACTTTTAATAAAAAACAACAAGGCAGTTTTTATCTTCTTAAAGAAATAAGAAAAGAACAATATGATGTTGTGATTGATCTTTTTTGTA
>JANONI010000282.1:0-5328 GCA_031420755.1 Bacteroidota bacterium
GAAAAAATTCAAGATGCTGTGTGCGTAATGCTGGCAGAATTTAAAAGAGAAAATTCCAAATAACAATCAACAAAATACAATTAAAATCCAATGAGTGAAAATTCAAATGGAAAACGGTATGATTTGGAAGAACGAACCGAACAATTTGCTGGAGATGTTGCGATTATTTGCAACAAACTGCTTAAAACGATTTCAAACAATGAACATGCCAAACAAATTGTTCGTTCAAGTGGTTCAGTAGGTGCAAACTATATCGAAGCAAATGAATCATTCAGTAAAAAAGATTTTATCTATCGTGTAAAAATTTGTAGAAAAGAAGCAAAAGAAAGTGCTATGTGGCTTAGAATAATGTTAAGGACAAATGAGGGTGAACTTAAAGAACAATTAGAAAAACTTTGCGGTGAAGCTATTGAATTAAAGAAAATATTTTCTGCAATCATAAATAAGTCAGGTGATTCATAATGGAATTTGAAATTTATGAATTTATTTGAGATTTGTAATTTGTTATTTGGAATTGAATACTTATGGAACAAATCGATCAAAATAAAGAATCTCACGAAGAACTTAATGAGTTAATGAAGCGCCGACACGAAGAGTTGGAACAGTTGCGTGCCGCAAACGTCAATCCATATCCGTATGAGTACGAAAGGAATGCAACGGCAAAAGAAATTTTGGCAGCATACAAAGATGAAATGCCGCAATGGATTGTTGCCGTGGCAGGTCGAATTATGTCGATTCGAAGAATGGGAAAAGCATCATTCTGTCATATTCAGGATATGACGGGTAGGATCCAGGCATATTTGAAACGAGATGATCTTGGAGATGCGTACGACAATTTTAAACTTCTTGATATTGGAGACATTATCGGTGTTGAAGGTTATGTGTTCAGAACAAAAATGGGAGAAGTTTCAATTCATGCACAGCGGTACGTATTACTTTCAAAATCACTTCGTCCGCTTCCAATTGTAAAAGAAAAAGTTGACGAACATGGAAATAAAACAACATTCGATCCGTTCTCGGATAAAGAACTTCGCTATCGTCAACGATATGTTGATCTGATTGTGAATCATGAAGTTCGAACTACATTTATTAAACGATCAATGATTTTGCGACAGATGAGAAATTTTTTGGATGAAAAGAATTTTCTTGAAGTGGAAACGCCAGCATTGCAGCCCATCTATGGCGGAGCCAGCGCTCGTCCGTTTGAGACGCACCACAATGCATTAGATATTCCATTATTCCTAAGGATAGCTGACGAGCTATATTTGAAACGACTCATCGTTGGCGGATTTGATGGTGTGTATGAGATTGCAAAAGATTTCCGTAACGAGGGAATGGATCGAACGCACAATCCGGAATTTACAATGATGGAATTGTACGTAGCATATCGGGATTACAAATGGATGATGGAATTGGTAGAGCAAATGGTTTTTTCCATCGCGCAAAGTTTGAATAACAGCGCAACGGTAAAACTTGGAGAGAATGAAATTCATTTTACTCCGCCGTGGCAGAGATTGACGATGTTTGGTGCGATAGAAAAATATTCCGGGAAACAACTTCGCGGAAAAAGTGAAACGGAACTTCGCGCTATTGCCAAAGAATTGAACATTGATCTTGATCCTAAGATTGGTGTTGGAAAAATCATAGACGAGATTTTTAGCGTAACAGTTCAACCGCATCTTATTCAACCGACATTTATTATGGATTACCCTGTTGAACTTTCGCCGCTTGCAAAAAAACATCGTTCCGAAGAAGGATTGGTAGAACGCTTTGAAGGATTTGTGAACGGTCAGGAAATTTGCAACGCATTTTCCGAATTGAACGATCCGCTTGACCAGCGCGCGCGATTTGAAGAACAAGTAAAACTCCGCGAGCGCGGCGATGACGAAGCGCAGACGATGGATGAAGATTTTTTACGCGCATTGGAATATGGAATGCCTCCCACCGCAGGACTCGGGATCGGTATTGATCGTTTGGTAATGCTTCTTACGCAGCAAGAACATATTCGCGATGTTATTTTCTTTCCACAGATGAGACCAGAGAAGTAGTATGAAAATCTTTTTACCATCAATTATTTTATTATTTTTATCTGTCGTTTCTTTTTCTTGTGAAGAATCGTAACTACTCAGCGTGTGTTAAATATGCTCCACAGATGAAAGAAGTCATACGATGAGTTTCTTTTTTGAATTATCTATGGTCACAAATTTTTCGTAAAAAAATTATTCAAATTCATAGCATGACTGTGTAGTTACGAAGAATCAAACATCGCAAAATCTTGATTTTTGACTGTATTTTCTTATTTCTTATTTCTTATTTTAAAGCGTGAACAATATCAATGCATCTTATCCGTCATTTCGTATATTCCATCAACAGTTCTATTTAACCATACATTTATGAGAGAAGATTTTAGGAGCGTTATTATGAAGAAGCGATTCTCTATTCCGGTGATTGTAACACTGTTTCTTGTTGCGTTCATCGGCGGTACACAGGTCAACCATTTAATTTCCGGCGATAATATCTATGAACAACTTTCTAAGTTTAAAGATGTTTTAAGTTACGCCGAAAAATATTATGTGGAAGATGTTGATACAAAAAAATTGACAGAAAATGCAATTAAGGGAATGCTTACGGATCTTGATCCTCACTCCGTTTACATTAAGGCAGAACAGATGAAGCGGGTTACCGAAGATTTTCAAGGAAGGTTTGAAGGAATTGGAGTTGAATTTGCACTGGTGAATGATACGATCACCGTTGTTCAGCCGATTGGCGGCGGACCAAGCGCATCGCTTGGTATTATGTCTAACGATAAGATAGTAAAGATCGATGGCAAAAGTTCTATTGGTTTCAATAATGAACAAGTAATGAAAAGTTTGAAAGGACCCAAAGGCACAAAAGTTTCCGTAAGTATTGTGCGTTTCGGTGCAGTGGAATTACTGGAATTTGAAATTGTTCGAGATGTGATTCCGTTGTATAGTGTTGATGTCTCAACAATGTTGAACGACAATGTCGGATATATTAATGTGACAAGATTTGCCGAAACAACAAATAAAGAAATGGTTGCTGCACTACAAAAATTGAAATCACAAGGAATGAAGCGGCTTGTCCTTGACCTTCGTTCGAATCCGGGAGGATATCTCGATCAGGCAGTAAAAATGTCGGATCTCTTTTTAGATTCGGACGCAAAAGGAAATCCGCGTAAGGTTGTATATACCGTAAGCCGGCGTACTGAATTTAATGAAGAATATTTTGCTTCCACAAATAACAGTGAATATGAAAAAATGCCGCTGATCATTTTAATCTCCAATAGTTCTGCATCGGCAAGCGAAATTGTTTCCGGCGCAATTCAGGATTGGGATAGGGGGCTGATCGTTGGAGAAACAAGTTTTGGTAAAGGTCTTGTGCAGAAACAATTTCCATTGTCCGATGGATCTGCTCTGCGATTAACGATCTCTCGCTATTACACACCAAGCGGAAGATTGATACAGCGCTCGTACGAGCATAAAGAAAAATATCAGGAAGAGGCGTTTACCCGAAATGAAGAAGAGGGAGAGAATATTGAACATAAAGAAAGTACAGCCGATACTTCCAGACCGAAATTCAAAACTGCCAAAGGAAGAGTTATTCTTGGCGGCGGCGGTATTACTCCTGATTTTATTGTGAAACCCGGAAACATCACAAAATATTCTATTCAGTTGAATCGGCGCAATATGTTCTATGAGTTTATTACAGGATATTTAACGCGAGACGGTGAGCAGATCAAAAGTAAGTATAAATCCGATCTCCAATCGTTTAACAAGAATTTTGTCATTGATGATGGTATGATGAATGAATTCATCTCCTTCACCAAAGAAAAGAAAATTGATTTTGTTGAAGAAGATTTCAAAAAAGATAAAGATTATATTCAAGTTCGATTAAAATCATATATTGCCAGAAACTACTGGAACAATGAAGGCGCCTATGCCGTATTTCTTGGCATTGATAGTCAGGTAAAAAAAGCGATCAGTTTGTTTCCTGAAGCAGAAAAAATTGCACGGATTAATTAAGGGGAGTTCTAAAGATTAGTAAATCGATGTCATTCTCTACGAGTCGTAGACCGAGCGACCTGCCCGCTCAACGAGTCGAGTCTTCGACCAGCGGTCAGGCGGGAGCGAGGAATCTCGTTCTTTATTTTGCCTACGGCTCGTAGAGAAGAAAAAACGAGATTTCTCGCCCGCCTGCCAAAGCACGTTGTTTGTGCGGTCTACGACTCGTAGAGCGGGCAGGTCGCTCCGTTCCTCGAAATGACAATCCTCTTGAATTTTTAGAACCGCCCTTAACAAAAGAGAAATTGTTTGTGAAACCTTTCCAACGAAAAAAAATATTCATAAGCAGTGCTTGTTTAGCACTGCTTCTTATTGTTATTGCTCCACCAACAACTCGAAAACCAATTGAAGCAAAAGAAATTGAAACATTACAGGTCGAAATTCCTGCTGAAAATTCTATGTTTCAAATAGGTGAAGAACTGCAATACAACGTCAGTTATTCCTTCTTTGATATTGGACTTGTAAAAATGCAAGTGTTAGATACTGCAACCAAAAATGGTGTTAAAATTTTTAAAGTAAAAGCATACCTTGATTCTTACAGTGGTTTGCCGTTTGTAGATCTTCATCAAGTGTTTTACAGTGAAATGGATGGTGATGCGTTTGCACAGTTGTTTATTTCACACACGACAGCCAAACCACAAGAGATGCCGTATTTCAAATATTTTTTTGATTATAAAAAAAACAAAGTAACATATCAGCATGGTGTTGAACCGCAAGGCTATACTATTAGATCCGGTGAGGAGTCAATTTCAGAAAAACAACTCGATGGTCTCTCTCTCTTTTATTATGCGCGGAACAATTTTCGTCAGACAAAAAAATACTCAATGCCGGTTTTTGTCGGCGAAAAATCGTTCAAGACCCGTTTCAATTTTATGAATAAATTAGGATCGCAAGAAATTGATGCAGTGAAATATCCTGTTGAAACGATTGAGTTTGACGGGTCATCAGATTTTACAGGTGTGTATGGCTTAACGGGATACTTTAAGGGATTTTTCAGTAATGATGAAGCGGGAATTCCTATCGTGGCAAAAATGAAAGTGATTCTTGGCAGTGTTCATATTGAATTGATAAAGTGGACTCGTGCGGGATGGGTTCCTCCAAGAGCAAAAAATTAAATGGGAATTATAACATACAAAGGTATTACTCCTACAATTGATTCTACTGTTTTCATTGCCGATGGAGTTCATATTATTGGTGATGTTGAAATTGGGAAAGACTCAAGTGTTTGGTATAATACCGTCATTCG
>JANONI010000283.1:0-5601 GCA_031420755.1 Bacteroidota bacterium
CGGCAGTTTCTAAAAATTACAGTGTTCCTGTTGTTGCACCGAATCTTTCAACAAACAGAACAAGCTGGTTTGAGAGATAATAAATGATTGAGACATCTGAAAAATCTACAATGCGTATGCCTGCCCGCTACGCATTCAGGCGGGCATGCTTCGCATCAATGTCATTCCGAGGAGCCTGCCTGCACGAAGCCGATGCTTCGTTTCGGCGAAGGCAGGCAAAGCGACGAGGAATCTCGTTTTTTCTCTCTCTACGAGCCGTAGGCAAAATGATGAACAAGATTCCTCACTTCGTTCGGAATGACATTGATGCGAAGCATGCCCGCCTGCCAACCCAAAAACATTATGGCGGGCAGGCATACGCAAGGATGCTTCGCATAAAAACATTCGGGCATGACAATGAATCCGCATTTACGTGTGGAGATTTGTTATCATTCTTTTTTATATCCAAAACGGTCTAACCAATTTTGATTTCCCCGCCAATCTTCACGAACCTTCACGTGCAATTCCAAAAAGACAGCGTGTCCTAAAAATGTTTCAATTGATTTGCGGGCAACACTTCCCAATCGTTTTAATGCACTGCCGTTTTTACCGATGAGAATTCCTTTTTGAGAATTTCGCTCAATCACAATATCCGCAGCAATAAAATATTTTCCATTCTCCCGTTCTTTGAAATCTATAATATCAACAGTTGTTGAATACGGTATCTCTTGTTCATACAGTTCAAAAATTTTCTCGCGGATCATTTCGCTGACGAAGAACCGTTCCTGCGCATCGCTCACAATTTCGGTATCGAAATATGGTGGATGAACAGGAAGATATTTTACAAGCGTGGAAACCAATTCATTCGTATTAAAGTTTGTTAGAGCAGAAATCGGAATGATCTCATCGAATGGAAACAACGATTGAAGATCGGCAAGCATTGGCAGAAGTTCTTGCTTCTTCAACAGATCGATCTTGTTGATCAAAAGAAATGTTGTCTTGTTTGCTGCTTTTATCTTTTCAATCGCTTCGTTATTTTTATCGTATGTTTTATCTTTTACTTTTTCCGCATCAACAAGCAGCAACACCACATCGGCATCGGATACAGCGGATGATGCGAAGTGCATCATCATTTCCTGCAAAAGATATTTTGGTTTAATGATTCCCGGCGTATCAAGAAAGACAATCTGATGATCGTTTCCGTTGAGGATGCCGAGAATTTTATGCCGTGTAGTTTGCGGTTTATTGGTAACAATGGAGATCTTTTGCTGAAGCAAAGAATTCAACAATGTTGATTTCCCAACGTTCGGCTCTCCAATAAGAGCAACGTATCCTGATCGAAAAGTGTTTTGAGATTCTGTCATTCCATAAAATGTAACGAAAAAAGAGTTGGGATAAAAATATCTTTACAAAAAATCGCAGATGAATGGATCGGGTTTTACCATTTTGATAATCTTCAAAATCTTAATACCTTAAAGATATATGAGCACACTTTCTCAGCACGTGATCCTTAAAAAGAATGAAGACCGCCGTATGATTGCCGGTCACCAGTGGATCTTCAGCAATGAACTACAACGAATTGTCGGCGAACCAAAGAGCGGCGATATCATCGAAATTCTACGCAGCGACGGGCGTTCTCTCGGTATCGGATTGTACAACCCTGCTTCGTTAATTGCTGTTCGGTTTATTTCCCCAACGATCGAAGAAATTAATGATGCATTCTTCGAGAAAAAAATCCGCGCCGCCTACGATTTACGGAAAAAACTTTTTCCTGAAAGCGAAACATTCCGCATTGTCAACGGAGAGAGTGATTTTCTGCCCGGATTGATCATTGATAAATACAATGACTATCTTTCGATCCAAACATTTTCTGCGGGAATGGATCTGCGTCTTTCAATAATCTGCGATGTTCTGGAAAATATTTTTCATCCGCAAGGAATTGTAGAACGAAACGAATCACTTCTCCGCACACTTGAAGGAATTCCATTACGCAAAAATCTTTTGCGCGGCACGGTTGCTCCGGTTGTTATTGATTTGAACGGCGTAAAATTCACTATTGATATTTTGGACGGACAAAAAAGCGGATTCTTTTTAGATCAGCGTGAAAACCGCACGGCAATACAACCGTTTGCAAAGAATGCGGCTGTGCTGGATTGTTTCTCAAACGATGGCGGCTTTGGTCTCTATGCTTCAACGTTTGGGGCAAAGAATGTTGATTGTGTGGATATTTCAGAGGACGCGATCAGCAAAGCGAAAGAAAACGCGACACTAAACAATCTGACCAATATCCAATTTCATACCGCCGATGTTTTCAAATTTTTGGAACAATCTCTTGCTGCTGGCAAACGCTGGGACGTTGTGATTCTTGACCCGCCTTCATTTACGAAGAGTAAAAAGACCGTCGCAACAGCGATGAAAGGATATAAAGAGATCAATACGAACGGATTGAGACTAACCGCACCGCAGGGAATTTTTGTTTCTGCTTCCTGTTCGCATCATATTGATCGTAACACATTTTTGAATATTATTCAAGAGAGCAGTATTAAAGCAGGAAGACGAATTAAATTGCTCCGTTTTGCAGGAGCATCGCCCGATCATCCAACGCTTCCATCTATGCCGGAAACTCAGTATCTTAAATTTGCGTTGTTTAGTGTAGAGTAAAAAATCCAGTCATCCTGAGTAAGTCGAGTTCGTTTTTTGCCTATCCGAAGGATGCTTCGCACTGCTCGTAGAGAACGAGACACGTCGAAGGATGAACACCCTAGTGAGGTTGATATGAAAAACTTAATTGCAATTACATTCATTATTGCATCTTCCCTTCTTTCCCAACAAAAAGATTCAGCAATGATTTTTGAATCTCCCGAACAGGAATTCACGAAGCCAGTTCAATCTGCTATGGCTGATGCGTGGGGAGTTGACATTCTTCTTTCGAATACTGGATTTGGTCTTGCAGGTTTTTATCGTCATGAATATTCGCGCGTTCTGTTCGGAACAGTAACGCTTGGCATCGCAGAATCAAAAGACGATAATGAAGTTGTGTATTACGATTGGTACGGTCAGTCAATTGTTCCAGGAAAAATTAATCGTTTCCTGTTGATCCCGCTTCATTTCGGAATTCAATATAGAATTTTTGCGGATGATATCACCGACAGTTTTCGTCCTTATCTCAACGCCGGTGTTGGACCGACTCTTGTTCTTGCCGCACCATACGAACGGGAATATTTTAATAGTTTACGGTACGCACGCTCTCATTACACACTTGGCGGGTATATTGGTTTCGGTGCTTTTTTTGGTTCAGATCCAGGAAGTCTATCCGGAATAAATCTTCGATATTACTTTGTTCCATTCAGTAATGGAATTGAAAGTCTGCAAAATGTATCAGGTCGTATCGGCAGGAAAAAAGATTTCGGCGGATTTTTTATTACGATCAATCTTGGTTCCGTATTTTAATTTAAGTCCCACGCGCTTCCCGCCAAAGAGATGACGGGCAAGTGAAAGTGCGTGGGACTTTTCAGTTTATTTTTTTTACTTCTTCTTCGCTTCTTCAACATTCGTTTGACTCATCCCCGAGAATATCTTTGCAATCGCTCCAACCGTTCCCGCAATATCCGACAAGTTTGAAGGAATGATCATTGTATTATTTTTTTGCGCAAGTTTACCGAACTCACCGAGATATTGTTCTGCAATTCGAAGATTTACTGCGTCTAATCCCCCTTTATCGTTAATCGCATTCGCAATTTCACGGATTCCTTTTGCCGTTGCCTGAGCAACACGTTCAATTTCCTGTGCGCGGCCTTCCGCCTCGTTGATCCGTCTCATTTTTTCTCCCTCGGACTTTGCGATCGCTTCTGCTTTATCACCTTCGGCACGATTGATCTTTGCCTGTTTATCACCTTCCGATTCTGCAATGAGCGCACGCTTTTCACGTTCGGCGCGCATTTGTTTTTCCATCGCATCTTTAATACTTGGCGGCGGAACGATATTCTTAATTTCATGACGAGTAACTTTTAAACCCCACGGCGCGGCAGCTTTATCAACCGCCATAACAATTTCCTGATTGATCTTGTCGCGTTCTTCAAATGTTCGGTCAAGATCAATCCTGCCGATCTCGCTTCGCATCGTTGTCTGCGCCAATTGTGTTGATGCAAAGATATAATTATCAACACCGTATGAAGCTTTCACCGGATCGGTAATTTGAATATAAAGAATTCCGTCAACTTCCACGCTGATATTATCCTTTGTGATACAACCTTGCGGCGGAACATCGATGACCGTTTCTTTCATCGAATGTTTGTACGCAATCCGGTCGATAAAGGGAATTAAAATATGAAACCCTGCGTCCAATGTTCCGCTGTACTTTCCAAGACGTTCAATAATGAATACGGTTTTCTGCGGCACCACTCTTGCCGTTTTACCGAGCAGAATAAATGCAAAAAAAATCAGACCAACTAAAATATAGACTTCCATAACATTGCTCCTTTTACTGGTTAGGTTTAACTTTTAAGGTGAGATTATTTCGTTCAAGAACTTCAACCGATGCGCCTTTGGCAATTGCAACTTCAGCTTCGGCATTCCATACTGTTCCGTGGAATTCTACTTTTCCTCCAATTAACGGTTGAATATCAGAAAGCGCGATTGCTTTTTCTCCTCTGATATCATCAATAGAACCTGCAACATCAGGACGTGAAACTTTTCCTTGAAAATATTTTTTTCCATATTTTCTAAATACCACCAACAGCAGCACTGAAACGATTAGAAAGATAAACAACTGACTTGTGAAAGAAATCGGAACTCCTAGCCACAACAGAAGCGAAATGATCCACGCTCCCATTCCAAAAAAAATAAGCACAAATCCCGGAGTAATAATTTCACCCAACATCACGACAAGCCCGAACAAGAACCAGAGTAACTCATTTGAAAGTGATTCCATAATTTTTCTCCTTAGTAGAAACGCTTAAAAGTAGCGAAACGGTGTATAAAAATCAATATGGTAACTATCCTTGTTTTTTTTAAGGGCAGTTCTAAAAATTAGTATTTCTAAAAATTTAACGCAGAGAACGCAAAGATAACGCAGAGTTCGCAGAGAATATTTACATTTTTAGAACCGCCCTTAACTATTTGAATAGCAGTATTCTCGTTCCGCCATATTTTATTTTTTTCGCAATGGAAAATAGTCGATTTTGTTTCGTATATTTCAGAAACAAATTTAAGGTGCCGTATGAGAGTTGAAGTTCATCGCATGAATGAAAATTATGGATTGGAAGCCCACAATGAAAGCGGGAATAGAATCATCATTGACAATAACAAAACCAGCGGCGGAGATGATCTGGGATTCCGTCCGATGCAAATGCTGCTTGCAGCATTTGGCGGCTGTAGTGCTATTGATGTGATTACTATTTTGAAGAAACAGAAGCTTGAACCATTTGACCTTCGTGTGATTATAGAGGGCGAGCGAGACATGGGAAAAGATGCCAATCTCTGGAAAACCGTTCACGCACATTTTATTATTAAAGGAAATGTTTCAAAAGAAAAAGCTGAACGTGCAGTTCAGCTTTCTATTGAGAAATTTTGTTCGGTTGCTTTAACGCTGCAGGCAGCGGGAGCAATTGTTACGAGCAGTGT
>JANONI010000284.1:0-7286 GCA_031420755.1 Bacteroidota bacterium
GCAAATGCTAAAATTTTCATATTATTTTTTTATCCAGTTAATAATTACGTTTTTTATTTTTGATAATCGATCTGAGAAAATCGCTACTCAGTCTGTTTTTGTAATTAGTCGTCCCTTACGTATGTAAGCTTCGTATTTGCCACGAATTACACGAATTAAAACATTTAAAATATAAATTTGTGTCATTAAAATAATTAAAAAGTTGAACGCTGAATTAATAATTAGTTTTGGAAAAAGTTATTACTGTAATAATAATTGATATTGATTTCATGCCACGAAGTGAAAAACAATGTGAAGCTCGAAGAGTCCTTCGGACATGCATACGCATATTTTCCTTAACATTCGTGTAATTCGTGGCAAATCTTTTCTGCTGAGTAGTTACGATAATTCCAAAGAAACGAGAAAGTTCAGGCATAACTCCTAAATTACTTTTGCTTCTTCATGAAGCAACCGAACTAATTCCGCTGCCGCTGAAGCATCTGTTCCAACAATCTTACCAGCCGCTTTTGCCGCAGGTTTGCGCAGCACTGAAACTTCAACGCGCGATGCAACCGAAGGAATCGTTTTTTCTTCAATCGGTTTACGCTTTGCATCCATAATTCCTTTCAGCGAAGGATACCGTGGTTCATTCAATCCTTTTTGCGTAGTGATAATCGCCGGAAGTTTTGAATGAACAATTTCGTGACCCCCTTCTATTTCCCGTTCAGCAACAATGTTTCCATCGTTAATTTCTAATTTCACGACAACGGAGATTGATGGAATGCCGAGCATCTCTGCCACAAGTCCGCCGACCTGAGCATCATCATAATCAATAGACTGTTTACCGAAGAAAATAATTTCTGCGCCGTACTCTTTTGCATACTCTGCAAGTCCGGATGCAACAGCGAACGAATCTCGAATCGCGGCATCTTTCAACAAGACTGCTTTATCGCATCCCATCGCCAATGCTTTGCGAAGCGTTTCTTTGTTTGCGTCACCGCCAAGCGAAACAACAACAACTTCACCGGTGAATTGCTGCTTTGTCTTTAATGCTTCTTCCACTGCAATTTCATCGTATGGATTGAGCATAAAATTTACGCCGGACGGATCGATCAATATTCCGTCTGCACCAACTTTTACTTTTGTTTCCGTATCGGGAACATGATTGACAAACACTAAAATTTTCATTGAACTCCTTTATTTAATTCAGACCTTGCAGGTTTTGAAAACCTGCAAGGTCTTTTGCTACAAATATTTTTTCAGCGCAGTAAGAAAGGCATTGTTCTCAGATTCTGTTCCTGCGTTCACTCGAAGGAATCCTTTTAGCATTGGATATGAACTGACATCGCGGATAAGGACATTCTCATTCAACAATTGCTCTAACAGTACTGCTGCTTCATTCTTTGATTTAAAGATAAGAAAATTTGAATCTGAACAAAAGAGAGTAATTCCGTTTTGTTCAGATAAATTTTTATGCAAATACGCACGCTGCTGTATAATATAACGAATTCTCTCCGTTACCATATCGTTGTTCTGCATCAGTTTTATTGCAATTGAAGCTGAAAAATTATTCACTGTAAATGGAATTTTTGGTTTCAACAGTTCAGAAACTAATGGCGGCTGCGCTAATAAATATCCGATACGAAGCCCGGCAAGCGAAAATGCTTTTGAAAAAGTCCGAAGTATAATCAACCGATCGTATTGAAAAAGAAGTGTTGCCGCCGATGGCTTATCGGAAAACTCAATATATGCTTCGTCAACAAGAACAATCGAATCCGTTTCGCGCAACATTCGTTCAACATCCGAAATCAAGATCGATTGTCCTGTTGGGCTGTTGGGCGAATTAAGAATAATGAGCGCAGGTTTTTCTTTCTTTGCGTTTCCGATAATCGCATCAACATCAAACGATAAGTCTTGTTTCATCGGCACTTCAATCACTTCACCCTCAAGCACGCGAACGATCTTTTCATAAAGGAAAAATGTCGGCATCGGGATCAACACTTTTGTTCCCTTGCCGATGATTGCCATTCCGATCGTGTACATCAATTCATTCGATCCGTTCGCAGCAATAATACTTTCTATCGGAAGACTAAGATGTTTCGACAACGCTTCAAGAAGATGTGTTGGAAAAACTTCGGGATAACGATTCCATGGCTGATGATAAAAATCTTCAATCAATTCTCGTTTCAATTCATCCGGCAAATCGAATGGATTTTCGTTTTGATTGAGTTTGATCAGTTCCGGCGAAAGCGGCTTCCCTTTCACAGTGTATGTTTCAAGTTTCTGAACTGAAGGTTTTATGTGTTGTAAAAAAGACATATTTTTTTGTTGTCATTCCGGCGAAAGCTGGAATCCATTTTTATAAATATTTACTTCTTCCAATTCAACACCACTCATACGATTGATAGTTGTATGACTTTATAGTTTTTTTAAAAAATCTGAGAGCCATAGAGCAGAAAATACAGATGCGTTTGCGTGTTCAATTTTTTTATACTCTTGAGAGCCTGATGCTATCCATAAAACACCATCCACAACAGCAACCTTGTATGCTTTCCCTGAAGGGTTTAATGCCAATTTTAAAGCATCGTCTAATCCTCTCCCTTGATTACCACCAAGCGAGCTTAAAAATTTTGCTTCACCAACAACATATTTTCTTCCAGTTTTTGCAACAAAATCAGGACGTTTACTAATTCCCAGATCCAAATGGACATTACAAAAATCCATTATTTTTCTTTCGTTATCATCAAGAAAAACTATTCCTTTTGTAGATTCAATAAATTTTTCTACTGTAGAACGTTTGAAATTATTTTTTATCCAATTACTAAACTGTGGACCCTGCCTTGATTCGCTTCTTTAGGAGCAACAATTCCTTCTCTTACCTTATCAAAACCCATTGTATATAAAGTATCACAAAGTCTTTTTGCAGTTTTCGGGTTTCTTTTTATTGCCCCTTTATCACTTCTCAGGAAACTAACATAAGAATCTTTAATCGGAAATTTATCTAAATCAAGAAGAGCTAATAACAATTCTTCTGATTTCTTTTCTTTGAATAAATCTTTGATTTCTTCAAGAGATTTTTCATTAATGTCTCTAGAAGAAGGTTCGTTTGGATAAATGTCATATAAACGATCAAGGTAGTTTTTTGTTTTAGCTAACTGAACTGTTTTTTTTCCAAAAATATTCATTTTGCCTTCCTTGTTTTTGTATATTCAAAATTTGTTTTTTCTTCGGTCTTGTACGTCGTAAAAGTATTAATATTTTGCGTTCCTTTTAATCTCTTAACAATAATCTCTATGGCTGATTTGGAATTATCGATCCCAATCCAATTCCTTTTCAATTGTTCAGCCGCCAACAAAGTTGTTCCTGATCCTGCAAAACAATCTAAAACTAAATCGCCCGCATTAGAAGATGCCTGAATGATTCTTTTAAGCATTTCAATATTTTTTTCGGTGGGGTATAAGGGGTATGGTGGATCTTTTAATTCCCACACATCTTGAAGTTTCTTCCCTCGGGCAAAAATTTCATCTGCAAAGATTTTTTTTCGAGGATTACCATTCTTTGACCACTCAATCAACCCTAATTTTTCTAGTCTAGATAATTCTTTAGGTGGCACACGCCAATGGCGGCCAGATGGTGGCAATAATCCATTCCATTTTTCCCCTGTCGCACCATTTTTTGTTTCGCCTGGGGCGTGCAACGGATTTGTGGTATAGCGTCTTCCATTTTTATCTATTTTATGAAATAATCGTGCTATGTCTTCTTCTGTCATTTCAACACGTGGTTCATTCCAAACACAGTTCTTACCTTTTGAATAAAATAGTATCATGTCTTTAATATTGCCGTATCCCATACGTGAAAAATTTTTAGGATTACATTTTATTCTAGTAATGTCATTAATAAAATTATTTACTCCAAAAATTTCATCCATAAGAATTTTGACATAATGACCAATTTTATAATCAATATGAAGATAAATAGAACCATCATCATCAAGGAGTTCTTTCAATAAGATTAGTCTCTCGCGTAAAAATTCTATGTATTCTGCGCCAATAAGATTATCTGAATATGCAAGAGTATCATTCTTACTTGGGCTCATTGTTGCAGTTCTATCTTTTCCAACTCGAAACTCTTGTTGGGTAGAAAAGGGAGGGTCTATATATATCAATTTAATTTTTCCGGCAACCGTTCTGTCGTTTAATAAAGATTTAAGCACAGAAAGATTTTCACCTTGAATAAGCATATTGGACTTATTATGTAACTCTATTTGTCCATATGATGATATATCAACAAGTTGAACATTCGGCGTATCATAAAGAATGGATGTTTCATTCTTTTTATTTAAATATGCTAATGAGATCGCATTTTTTTTAGATTCGGATGAAGCAAAATACTGCTGATTATTGGAGACCTGTTCCAAAACAAAAGGCTTTATATTTTTTTTAATACGATATTTTTTTTTGATTTTTTTTGATTTTATTAATTTCATATTGACCCTTTTATTTAATTCCCATCAACTCAAGTACGCTTTTCAATCTTGCATCAGTAAAGCAATATTTAATTAATATCTAATGAAATGAAAAACGGCAGGGATTCAAACATTTAATTTTTATATATCCTAGCGACTTTGCGGTAAATCTTTTTTTCTTAGCCTTAATGAAAGCGCATGCGCTGTTAATCCTTCATGCTCGGCAAACGTTGCAACACGTTCGGCTATTGATTCCATTCGTTTGCTTGAATAGCGAATGACACTGGATTTCTTAATGAAGTCATCAACAGAAAGGGGCGATGAAAATCTCACCGTTCGTTCTGTCGGTAATACATGGTTCGGTCCGGCAAAATAATCGCCGATCGCAACAGGTGAATAATTGCCGAGAAAGATCGAACCAGCGTGACGAATCTGCTTCAGTACGGATTCATCTTTTGTTGTAATAATCTCCAGATGTTCAGGCGCAAGTTCATTTGTTACTGCGATTCCCTGCTGCAGTGAAGCAACAAGATAAATTCTTCCTTGATTTATGAGTGACGCTGTAATAATATTTTTTCTCGGCAGTTCCTGAAGCATTCGTTTCACTTCGCTGTTCACTTTATCCGCAAATGAACGGCTCGGCGTTACCAGAATCGGAACTGCGCGTTCATCGTGCTCAGCCTGTGCGAGAAGATCGGATGCAACAAAGGATGCATCAGCAGAATTATCCGCAAGGATCACCACTTCGCTCGGTCCGGCAAAACTGTCGATACCGACCGTTCCGTGCACCATTCTTTTTGCGGTGGCAACAAAGATATTTCCGGGTCCGACAATCTTGTCAACGGCAGGAATCGTTTCCGTTCCAAATGCGAGCGCGGCAATTGCTTGCGCCCCGCCAACACGATAAATATTTTTAATTCCAAGCAGTGAAGCGGCAAGCAAAACATCGGGATGTATGTTTCCTGCCGCATCCGGCGGTGAAACAAGATGAATCTCTTTTACTCCCGCAACCTGCGCAGGAATCACATTCATTAATACTGTTGAAGGATACGCCGCTTTCCCCCCGGGAACATAGACACCAATTTTTTCAATAGGATGATATAACTGACGAAGCTCGGAATTGTCTTTCACTTTCATCGAGAATGGTTTTCGTACTTGCGCTTTGTGAAATACTCGAATATTTAAAGCCGATTCTTTCAGAATGGAAAGGAATGACGCATCCGCTTTTTTTTGCAGTAGAGAAATTTCTTTCGGATTCATTTTTATTGAACTGACGTCTGCGCTATCAAATTTATTTGTGTAGTAACGCAATGCTTTGTCACCATCGCTTCGCACACGACGTATAATCTCTGCAACCGATTTCTCAACCGAAGTATTTTTCGATTGTTCGCTGGAAGAACGTAATCCCGAGGGGACAAGAGAGAACTGTTTCTTTTTTCTAAGATCTATTATTTTTATCATATCTGTAAGAATATACCCAAAAATGCATAAAAAAAGGAAACTCTTTTTAGAAGTTTCCTTTCAAATCATTTCTCGCAAAAAATATTTTCTTTGCTGTCTTTGCGACTTTGCGTGAGACGTTTATTTTTGAACAACCAGTTCGTCAATCTTTGCAATAATCTCTTTCTCATCCGGTTTCATTTTTACTTTGAAGCGTGCAACGACATTTCCGTTTTTATCAACAAGAAATTTTACAAAATTCCAATCGATGTCACCGTTAAATCCGCTCTCGGTTGTTAAATATTTATAGAGCGGATGAATATCGTCACCCTTAACGCTGATCTTGGAAAACATATCGAACGTAACACCGTAATTTTTTTCGCAAAATGTTTTTATATCAGAATCATTTCCCGGTTCTTGTTTTCCAAAATTGTTTGCTGGAAATCCGATGATGACAAACCCTTTGTCTTTATATTTCTTGTATATATCTTCAAGCTGTTTGTATTGCGGCGTGTTTCCGCAAAATGATGCGGTATTTACGACCATAACAACTTTGCCTTTGTAATCAGCAAGAGATTTGTCTTTTCCCTCGATAGTTTTCATTGTAAAATTATAGATTGGTGAGTCCATTTTCTTTTTTGCCTCCTGTGCTGAAAGTGTTCCAAGCGCAAAAAGTGCGATGAATGAAATAGAAATGAGTTTATTCATTGTCGTTTCCTTTGAATTTGTGTTGCTATTGTAACAATAAGATGGAAAGAAATGTTTCATTTAACAAGAAGGTTTTGAATAAAAAAAATCTCCGAAGATTATACTCTTCAGGGATTCCTTTTTTCTAAACCTGGAAAGTCTTAAAGACTTTCCAGGTTTTTAAGTTTTAATACCGATAGTATTCCGGCTTATAGGGTCCTTCAACCGCAACACCGATATATTGCGCCTGATCTTCGGAAAGAACGTCGAGTTCAACGCCGATCTTTTTCAAATGCAGACGAGCAACTTTCTCATCTAAATATTTCGGAAGCGTGTACACTTTCTTTTCATACTTATCCGAATTATTCCACAATTCAAATTGCGCAAGCACTTGGTTGCTAAATGAATTCGACATCACGAATGAAGGATGCCCCATTGCGCAGCCAAGATTGACTAAGCGACCTTCAGCAAGAACGATAATATCTTTTCCGTCTATCGTGTATTTATCAACCTGTGGTTTGATAGTATCTTTTGTTTTGCCGTAATTCGCATTCAGCCACGCCATATCGATCTCAATATCAAAGTGACCAATATTGCAGACGATCGCATTATGCTTCATCGCTTTAAAATGTCGTGCGGTGATGTTATTTTTATTTCCGGTTGTAGTTACGATAATATCGGCTTCCTTCACAGCATCGTCCATTCGTTTTACTTC
>JANONI010000285.1:0-4057 GCA_031420755.1 Bacteroidota bacterium
CAAATTTTAGAAAAATTGTTTGATGAAGGAAAAATCGGAACAGATGCTCCTGCAAATCTTGTAACAGAGGCATTACGAAGAGAGTTGATGTCTGATACTGGTGAGAAACATAAAAGACTCCAAAAGATGGAAACAGAAATGGATTATCCAGAAGTAGCAAGATTGTATAAAGTTATTTCAAACAATACTATTCTCGTTTTGGTGGGAGAAGAAATAATTAAAAAAATAACCGACTACAAAAAAGGTGAAAAGATAAATCCCAAAGAAATAAACCGTAACAGCGTACAGATATGGACTGATAAACTTGGAAAAACTTGTGCTTATCCATTGGAAAGATTTCCTGGACTATACGCTTTAGACAAAGATAATTATGACAAAACATTTTTGGGATATATGAAAGGAATGTTGCAACAACTAAAACAAGATGCTGAAGGTGGTGGAGTAATTTAACATATATGGTATCCGTCGTACGCTCTACGAGCTGGAAACCAGAAAGACACATAATCGGACTCAATTATTTAGTAGTCTATTAAAAAGTAAGAAAACCACCAAGGGTGTCCCCTTGGGACCTGTCAGGGTTTGTTTATTGATTATCAATAACATTCGAAATTAATCAAACGTAAACTATCCAACTATGACAAGGTTCGATAAGCAGTACTTTTTAAAGTAGCAGCGAATCCGGTCTGTATGGAACGAAACGGAGAAGCATGGCAAACATTCAACTTTTTGAAAGTAAGAAAATCCGCTCCGTGTGGAATGAAGCGGATAAGAAAATGTATTTTTCAGTAGCGGATGTTGTTGAAGCATTAACCGACAGCACCGATATAAAGCAATACGTAAAGCGATTGAGGCAGCGCGATCCGTTATTACATTCCAACTGGGGTACAATTTGTACCCCTCTTGAAATGCTCACAAAATAATCTGGATTGATTGGAAGGAATATTTATGGCAAATATACAACTCTTTGAAAGTAGAAAAATCCGCTCAGAATGGAATGAAGCAGAACAAAAATGGTATTTTTCTGTGGTTGATGTAATAGAAGTGCTAACTGATAGTGATAAACCACGAGATTATTGGTATCGTTTGAAGAAAAGGGAAAAAGAATCGAGCGGAATTGAGTTGTCGACATTTTGTCGACAACTGAAAATCGAGTCCTCCGATGGAAAAAAATACGATACCGAGTGTTCCGACACAGCAGGATTGCTCAGAATAATTCAATCAGTTCCCTCACCAAAAGCAGAACCATTCAAGCGTTGGTTAGCTCAAGTTGGATATGAGCGATTGGAAGAGATAGAAAACCCGGAACTTGCGCAAAAACGGATGCGTGAACTATACAAAGCAAAAGGATACAGCGATGAGTGGATAGAAAAACGGGTTCGCGGAATTGCCGTTCGGGATGAATTGACAAACGAGTGGAAAAAGCGCGGTGTGAAAGAAGGAAAAGAATATTCTATTCTCACGGCAGAGATCAGTAAAGCAACATTCGGATTGATCCCAAGTGATTACAAGAAATTGAAAGGCTTGACGAAAGCACAGGAAAATCTTCGCGACCACATGACCGATCTTGAGTTGATCTTTACAATGTTAGGAGAAGCATCTACAACAGAAATTGCGCGCAACAAGAACGCACAGGGTTTTCCAAAAAACGAACAAGCGGCAATTGAAGGAGGTACGGTTGCGGGAAATGCGCGGAAAGAATTGGAAAAAAAATCGGGACGCAAAGTAGTTACGAACCAAAACTATAAATCATTAACAGAAAAGCAGAAAAGAAAACTTCATAAGTGATATTATGTACACTGAAGACGACTTAATAATGATCAGCGCGTTGCAGCATTACGTCTATTGTCCGAGGCAATGCGCGTTAATCCACGTGGAGGATGCGTGGCACGAGAACGTGTTTACCGTTCGCGGGAACATCCTTCACGAGAAAGTTGATACCGACACATACGAAACGCGCGGTACAAAAAAGACCGTGCGTGGATTACGCATACATTCGTTTCATTTCGGCATTGTTGGTCGCTGTGATGTAGTAGAGTTTTTCGCCAAAGGCGAATCCCTGCCTGCCGGCAAGCACGGCGCCTCTGGCGGAAGAGATATAAAGAATGGTGAAGAAATAATGCCGGTTGAATTTAAATCCGGCGAACCAAAAGAAAACATCAGCGACAAAGTACAATTATGTGCGCAAGCGTTATGTCTGGAAGAAATGCTTAATACAACAATAACACACGGAGCATTTTTTTACGAAAAGATACGACGAAGGGACATTGTTGAAATTGATAAAACTTTGCGTGCACAAACAGAAGGGATTATCGCTTCGGTGAGAGAAATCGTTTCTAAGAAGATTGTGCCAACGGCTGAATATGCGGCAAAATGTCGGAACTGCTCATTGTACTCAATCTGCCAACCCAAAGCGATGAACAATCGGAAATTGAAAGAGTATATGAATGACTTATATAAACCATAACCGCGATAGATCAGAATTTTTTTTTCTCTAAATATATTGCAATGAAAAAACATCTTAACACACTCTACATTACTTCGGATGAAGCATACGTTCGCAAAGAGCGCGAAACATTTGTTGTGGAAATAGAAAATAAAAAAGTGTTTCAAGCTCCGGTTCACTCAATCGAAAATATTGTCTGCTTCGGTTTCAAAGCACTTTCTCCTCCGTTAATGGCATTTTGCGCGGAGAATAATGTCGGTATCAGTTATCTTTCGGAGAATGGAAAATTTCTTGCCCGCGTGTATGGCGCTCAAAAAGGAAATGTTCTTCTTCGCAAAGCACAGTATGCAAGATCAGACAATGAGTTTGAATCGCTCTCCATTGCGCGACCGATTATTGCGGCGAAGGTTTCTAACTACCGCAATTTATTATTGCGCCACCAGCGCAATCATCCGGAAAATTCATCTGACGGAGTAGAAACCGTTGCAGCAATGATGGGAAATCGTTTAACCGATATTCAACGGGCAGAAACGTTGAACGAACTTCGCGGACACGAAGGTGAATGTGCTGCAATGTATTTTGGAGTGCTGTCGTTATTAATAACATCACAGCAGGAAGATTTTACATTTACGGTCCGATCAAAACGTCCGCCGCTCGATCCGGTAAACGCGATGCTTTCGTTCTTGTATTCAATTTTGGCAAACGATGTACGCTCCGCGTTAGAAACAACCGGGCTCGATCCGCAAGTCGGTTTTCTTCATCAGCTCAGATCAGGAAGACCGAGTCTTGCGTTAGATATTATGGAAGAATTTCGGGCGTATCTTGGAGACCGCATCATGCTCAATCTTATTAATCTGAGACAAGTGACAAAAAAAGATTTTGAAATACGCGAATCGGGCGAAGTGCGGATGTCCGATGAAGCGAGGAAAGCAGTAATCACCGCATATCAAAAACGAAAGCAAGAAGAAATTACGCATCCATATCTTGGAGAAAAAATGACGATCGGATTGTTACCGCACATACAAGCGCAATTGCTTGCACGGTACATTCGTGGGGATATATCTGAATATCCACCATTTTATTTGAAGTGAGGTTGTTATGATGGTATTAGTCAGTTACGATGTGTCAACGAAAACCGATGCCGGAGTTCGACGACTGAGACATATTGCAGAAATTTGTCTCGACTTTGGTTTTCGCGTTCAGAACTCTGTCTTTGAATGTAATGTTGATCCTGAACATTGGGAAATTATGAAAGACAAACTTCTTTCAAAGTATAAAAAAGAAGAAGACAGTTTACGTTTTTATTTTCTCGGATCTCATTGGCAACGACGAGTTGAACACTACGGTGCAAAAAAAATTCAAGATATTACAGACCCGATGATAGTATAAAATTGTCTTTTTGTATAAACGCTAACCGAAGCGGACATAGAAACAGCGGCAGGTAAGCGTTTGGACGAACGCCTTTAATTTTTGAAAAAATTATGTTTAACAATAAAATGCAAATAGAAATCAGAAAATATTTAGTGGGTAAGCAAAACGGCACCATTTTTCGATTGATATATATGTTGATTTAGAACTAACAGTCGCGCCCCGCGCGGGCGCGTGGATTGAAAC
>JANONI010000286.1:0-2157 GCA_031420755.1 Bacteroidota bacterium
CAACTAATTTGTCATACAGTTCTTCAAACGCATCGGAAATATATTTTAAAAAAATCAAACCTAATGCAACGTGTTTGTATTCCGCAGCATCCATATTCTTTCTTAACTTATCCGCCGCAGCCCATAGTTTTTTTTCTAACGGTTGTTCTTGTTCTTTTATTTTCTCTTTCGTCATAATTTCACTTTTTGGTTTAATTATTTTTGCAACCTTACAACATAATTTTGGAAATATAAAAACAAATCCGCAGTTCGCTCCTTCTTATCGCTCCCTGCGGAAGTCTCAACTGTGTAAAATTTAACTCTTTAATGAAGACATTGCAACTTGCTTGTTTGTACGCTGCCGTAGAGAAAGTGCGTTGGAAGATTTGGCTGTTTTGCAAGCTTCGGATTGCGGGCTGATTTGCGCGGCTTGCAAAAGTGCCAAATGCGCGGTGATAGTTCTTCAAAAAACAAAAAATGTGCGGTGGCTGTTGTTGAATATATTTTCTCTGTTTGTTTTGTGTTAATCTTTTTCAGTATTGCTGCAAGGCGGTATAACTATTATTTATACTGCAATATGCTTGATAATATTATTTATTGAACATTATCAAAGCACCTGTGAATTAAAAAATTCTGTGAAATCCCTGCCTGACGGCAGGCAGGTGTGGCAAAAATACCGTTGTTTGCCATTTTGTAGGTGATAATATTCGCTATTGCATATTATCCAACAATTCTGTTAATTCTAAACAATTATCAACCTGAACCATGCTAACTTGGCAGAATCTCATAAATGTTAAACTAAAAAGCAAGCACTAAAACATGCTAAAATCACAACTCTTAAATCAAGTTCGCCAAATCATGCGGCTTAAACATCTCAGCATCCGCACAGAAAAAGCATACATCGGCTGGATCTATCGTTTCATCCTCTATAATGACAAGAAGCATCCAAAAGAACTTGGCGAAACAGAGATACGGAATTTTCTTTCCATGCTCGCAATCGAAAACAACGTTTCACCATCAACACAAAATCAAGCGCTTAACGCACTCCTCTTTCTGTACGGAAAAGTACTTCACCAGCCGCTCGGAGATTTAGGAAACGTTGTGCGCGCAAATCGTTCTCTGCGTCTCCCGGTGGTTTTCACAAAAATCGAAATTGCCGAAATATTCAAATATCTCAGCGGTGAAAATAAACTGATTGTCTCGCTGCTCTACGGTTCAGGTTTGCGTTTAATGGAAGCAATCCGTTTACGAGTTACGGATCTTGATATAAAACAAAATCGGATCATCGTTCGCTTTGGAAAAGGAAACAAAGACCGTATCACTATGTTTCCCGAATCATTGCAGCAAACAACGAAGAATCATTTGCAAAAAGTGAAAGCCGTTCACTTGCAAGATTGTGATGAAGGATTCGGCGAAGTCTATCTTCCGTATGCATTGGAAAAAAAATCTCCGAGCGCAGCGAAAGAATGGAAATGGCAGTATGTCTTTCCTTCAACCAAACGCTCCATTGATCCGCGAGGCAAAAAAGAAATGCGTCATCATCTTGCAGAATCAAATGTACAGCGTGCAATCAAAAATGCTATCACGAAAGCCGGGGTAAATAAAAACGGAAGTGCTCATTCATTCCGTCACTCATTTGCTACGCATTTATTGGAAGGTGGTTACGACATCCGCACCGTGCAAGATCTTCTCGGTCACGCCGATGTTCGCACAACTATGATCTACACACATGTGTTAAACAAAGGCGGCGTGTCTGTCAAATCTCCATTGGATTGATAATTCAATTTTTGTTACTCTATATTACGGCATCTCTAAAAACCTTCAAGTCACGAAGTGATGGATTCGCCAAAGGTTTCCAACTATTTTTAGAGATGCCCTTAAGAATGTTCGGAATATTGCTAAGGTGAAATTTAGAAAAGATGAAGATATTTTGAACGTGTTCAGTTCGATTACGGTTCAACGAAGCACAGCGAAAAAAGAAACACCTGTACCATCGCCTGCAACGGATGTAAAGAAGTAAGAATTATCGTAAAACACCACTGCTGTCTATAATAAGTTTCATTTGAATAAAAAAGTGGCCGTTGTATATCAAAATGGACAAATTTTTATTGAAAACGAGTAGTAAGCCCCTGTGGTGCTGTCTAAGACAAAAAATATTTTATGAAAGTGTGCGGGAGC
>JANONI010000287.1:0-2477 GCA_031420755.1 Bacteroidota bacterium
GAAGCGACGTGGCGATCTTTTATTTAAACTTAAAAAGAGAGATTGCTCCGCTTTACGGAGTTGCGTACAGCGGGACTTCGACAAAAAACGTCTCGCAATGACAATCTATTAGTTTCTACACAGTCTGAGAGATTGGAATGTAAATAAATTTTTGAAATAACTTATAGAGACATCTGAAAAATCTCACATCAATGTCATTCTGAGGAGCGGAGCGACGAACCTGCCTGCCGCAGGCAGGGAATCTTGCTTTTCTTCTTAAATTATAGTAAGAGATTTCTCGCTTCGTTCGAAATGACAAAACACAACAATTTTTCAGATGTCTCTTCTACTAATATCATGAAAGGAACTGCAATGAAAACAAAACTAGTATTGTTACTTGTATTCGTAATTAGTCTGACATTATCACAAAGCCCGGTCTATAAAAATCCGAACGCAAAGATTGAAGACCGCGTGAACGATCTGTTAAAACAAATGACACTTGAAGAAAAAGTGGATATGTTGAGCGGAACCGGATTTGCATCCAAACCAAACGCGCGGCTCGGAATTCCCGAACTGACAATGACCGACGGACCGGTCGGTGTGCGTTGGAATAAATCAACCGCATTTCCAGCATCAATTATGCTTGCGGCAACGTTCGATACATCGCTAGCGTACCGATACGGATGGGCGTTGGCGCGCGAAACAAAAGCAAAAGAACGCAATACCATTCTCGGTCCCTGCGTAAACATCAACCGCGTTCCGCACGGGGGAAGAAATTTTGAAAGTTACGGCGAAGATCCGTTTCTCACATCGCGTATTGCTGTTTCGTATGTGAAAGGGGTACAAAGCGAAGGTGTTATTGCCACCACAAAACATTTTGCCGTGAACAATCAGGAAACAGACAGGATGTTCGTGAATGCAAAAGTTGATAAGCGGGCATTATACGAGATCTATTTTCCCGCATTCAAAGCGGCTGTGCAGGAAGCGAAGACCGAAGCGATCATGTGCGCATATAATAAATTGAACGGACCGTATTGCAGCGAGAATGAAATGCTGCTGAATAATGTGCTGAAGAAAGAATGGAAATTCGACGGACTCGTCATGTCCGATTGGGGCGCGGTGCACAGCACGGAAGGTGTTGCAACATACGGACTTGATCTTGAAATGCCCGGCGGCGATTTTCTGACAAAAGAAAAATTACTTCCTTTGATCAATGAGGGGAAAGTAAAAGAATCAACAATTGACGATAAAATAAAACGAATGATTCGGGTGATGTTCCGTATGGGATATTTTGACAAAAAATTGGATAAACCGGAAACGAATACACCGGAACATAAAGCAGTTGCACTTGATGTTGCGCGGGGAGGACTTGTTCTATTGAAAAACCAGAATAATATTCTTCCGTTGAATATGGGATCTTATAAATCCATTGCTGTGCTTGGACCAAACGCAGAAGTTGCGAGAACCGGCGGAGGCGGAAGTTCCATGGTCATCCCGCCATCGGCAGAATCGCCGCTGGATGGAATGAAGAAAGCATTTCCGAACGCTGCAATTTCGTATGCAGTCGGTGCGCGATTGACAGGCGATGTTCCTTCCATTGAACCGCAATTTTTCTTTCTGCCGAACGATACACTAAACAGGAATGGATTGCAGGCAGAATATTTTGCGAACAAAACATTACAGGGAGAACCAAAACTTCGCCGCATCGACAAGAACATCGATTTTCGCTGGGAAGGCGGAAAACCGGCGGAAGGATTTGAGGTGGATAATTTTTCTGTACGATGGAAGGGAAGGATCAAAACAGCGTTATCCGGGACACATGAATTCACCGCGGCTAGCGACGATGGTATTAAATTATTTCTCGATGGAAAATTATTGATTGATCACTGGAGCAACCATGCAGTTGAAGCACGAATGGCAAAAGTAACACTCGAAGCAGGAAAATTCTACGACATCACAGTTGAATTCTATGAGGACGGTGGAGATGCAGTTGCGTTGCTCGGCTGGACAAAACCGAACGAGAATGTACTGACTGTAGCGATCGACCTTGCGAAGAAGAGCGATCTTGTTGTGATCTTCACCGGCAATTCTCACTACCAGGAGTCCGAAGGATTCGACCGACAATTTATAACACTTCCCGAAAACCAGATTGAACTGATTACCGAAGCGGCAAAAGTGAATGCAAAAACAATTGTTGTATTAAATGCGGGCGCACAAGTTACAGTGCAGCCGTGGATCAACAATGTACAAGCTCTTGTCTGGGCATTCTTTCCGGGGCAGGAAGGAACGCAGGCTATCACGGAAGTGCTAACCGGCGCAGTGAATCCTTCGGGAAAAATACCGTTCACGATTGCAAAACAATGGGAAGATTATCCCGCGTTCGGAAATTTTCCGGGAGCGAACGGCGAAGTGGAATATAAAGAAGGAATTCTTGTGGGCTACCGGTATTTTGATACAAAAAAAGTTGTACCGGAATTCCCGTTCGGATTCGGAATGTC
>JANONI010000288.1:0-5771 GCA_031420755.1 Bacteroidota bacterium
AATTATATCCCTTATAAATAGAATAGAAATAATATTTAAGACATCTGAAAAACTAAATAATTGTCATTACGATGAGCGTAAGAGACGAGGTAATCTTCATTTTAGAGTATAAACAAGATTGCTTCTCTACGAGACCGTCGGAGCAATGACATTGAACGAAAGTTTTCAGATGTTTCTATTCCTAATAGTTCGGCACGGTGGTATCAATTCGTTCGATCCATGCAGAGATTCCACCGATAAGATTTTTTACTGAAGTAAATTTTTTGCTAAGCAAAAGTTCAACTGCCCGCGCGCTTCGTATTCCGGTTTTGCAGAGTACAACGATCTCTTGCACCTTGGGCAATTCATCAATCCGGTTGTCAAGTTCTCCCAACGGGATCAACGTTCCGCCAATATTTGAAAAATCATACTCATTACGTTCTCGAACATCAAGAATAAAAAGATTTTCTTTCCGTTCAATTTTCGATTGCAATTCTTCAACCGATATTTCATTTTCGGGTTTTAATTGAATCTGTGAAACGCCGCAAAACTGCTCGTAGTCGATCAATTCATGGATTGTTGGCTCTTTTCCGCAGAGAGGGCACAAAGGATTTTTGACGAATTGAATTTTTTCAAAGTTACTGCGTAACGCATCGAACAGCAAAAGTTTCCCGATCAATAATTCGCCGCACCCGGTAATGTATTTTATCGCTTCCAATGCCTGTATGGTGCCAATAATTCCGGGTACCACACCAAGCACACCTCCTACGGCACAATCAGGAATCGAGTTTGGAGAAGGAGGGTTTGGATATAAACAACGATAACATGGACCAGTTTGTGAATGGAAAAAACTTACCTGTCCTTCAAAGCGATACACGCTGCCGAATACTACCGGCTTTCCAAACAACACTGCCGCATCATTAATGAGATAGCGGGTTGGAAAATTATCGGTTCCGTCAAGAATAATGTCAAATTTAGAAAATATCTTTTTTGCATTTAATGAAGTAAGCCGCTCGTTGAAAATTTCTATTTCTGTATGAGAATTGAGATGTTGAATTGTTTCAACAGCAGACTCTGTTTTTTTCTTACCAACATCTCTTGTTGAATGAATAATCTGTCGGTGTAGATTCGTTCTATCAACAACATCATCATCAATAATTCCGAGTTTTCCGATTCCTGCTGCAGAAAGGTACATTGCTGCGGGCGATCCAAGCCCTCCGACACCAACAATCAGCACTTTTGCATTTTTTATTTTTCGCTGTCCTTCAATCCCAATCTCAGGAAGTAAAAGATGGCGGCTGTAACGAGTCAGTTCTTCGGAAGAAAATTCAATATCTGTATCTGTTTGCATCGAGTTCATTTTTTCAAATATTTTTTCGGCGTTTCGTAATTCTGTTTGACCTTTCGACCAAATGATAATCTAAATATAGTATAATGGAATCCATCAAGAAAGGGTTAGCGATGAGTAAAATGAAACATCGTGCAGAAGATAGTGTGAATACGCTGCGAAAAGCGGAAGTAGTTGGGGCACTTGCGGAAATTACAATTGTAAGGGCAGTTCCAAAAATTAAGTTTTTTTCGCCACGAAGACACAAAGACACGAAGAAAACAAATAATAATAAACATTTTGCGGCTTCGCGTCTTTGCGGTAAAGTTTTTTTTGAATTTATGGAACTGCCCTTAACACTAAGTCATACATCATTTTTTCATGAAGCAACATCAACTTCTGTTAACCGTTTTTCTTGCTGGTGAGTTGGATGCTCGCACGAATAGAGAAATTCCTGCATGGTTTGAAGTTTAGACGAAAGCATGCCAATCTGTTCTTTCATCGCAGCAATCTTCGTTTCGTGTTCTTTTGCCACATGAAGTTCGTGAATCTCTCGTGTCAATTTTATAACAATGTCTTGAATCTTTGCAATTTCGTTTATCGTGTGTTCAATGGAATTGAACATTCGTTCTTTTGAATTCATGATCTTCTCCAAAAATGATTTGTACTATCCCCGAAATCTTCCGCCGGAGGCGGACAAGTTAAGATTTCGGGGATATGTTTCACACACATTACAATGCTGGAAATACGAAATTTGATATTTACCAGTACATCTTATTTTTTTCCTTTTCGCAAATCTTTCAGTGCCGCGCGTGCCGCTGCAAGCTTTGCAATCGGAACTCGGAACGGCGAACAACTGACATAGTTGTTCCCAATCTGATGGCAGAATTCAACCGATGAAGGATCTCCGCCATGTTCGCCGCAAATTCCAACTTTCAATGTTGGGCGTGTCTTGCGTCCTTTTTCGATTGCGATCTTCATCAACTCGCCAACTCCGTCTCGATCCAAAACTTCAAATGGATCTTTGGGATAGATATCCCGATCGACGTACGGAATTAAGAAACTTGCCGAATCGTCGCGGCTCATTCCCATTGTGGTTTGTGTTAAATCATTCGTACCAAATGAGAAGAACTCTGCAACTTTTGCAATTTCATCCGCAGTAACGGCACCGCGCGGAACTTCAATCATTGTTCCGACGAGATACGGAAATTTTACTTTCTTTTCTGCCATAACTTCTGCGGCAACTCGGCGGACAATTTTTTCTTGATCAGCTAATTCTTTCACATTTCCAACAAGCGGAATCATCACTTCGGGAAGGACTTTGATTCCTTTTGATTGGATTTGTGCAGCTGCTTCAAAAATTGCGCGCGATTGCATTTCGGTAATTTCAGGATAAATAATTCCCAAGCGGCATCCACGGAAACCAAGCATCGGATTGAATTCGTGAAGCGATGCAACACGGCGTTTCACTTTTTCAAAACTTACACCCATTGCTTGCGCTAATTCGCGTTGTTCTTTTTCTTCATGCGGAACAAATTCATGAAGCGGAGGATCAATTGTACGAATGGTAACGGGGCGACCGTTCATTGCTTCAAAAATTCCTGCAAAGTCTTCGCGTTGCAGCGGCAATAATTTTGCCAGTGCTTTCTTGCGGTCTTCAACATTTTCTGCAAGAATCATTTCGCGCATTGGTCCAATTTTTCCTTCGCCAAAGAACATGTGCTCGGTTCGGCAAAGACCAATTCCTTCGGCACCAAATGCAACGGCATTCATTGCCTGATCTGGTTGGTCGGCATTAGTACGAACATTCATCGTGCGATATTTATCTGCCCACACCATTACTTTTGCATAGCTTTGATAGATGGGAGCTTTTTTCGGATCAAGAGTTTTATCAACAAGAACTTGAAGAACCTCAGACGCTTTTGTTGGAATTTTTCCTTCAAGCACTTCACCGGTTGTTCCATCCAGAGAAATCCAATCGCCTTCTTTAATTGTCTTTCCTTTTACGACCATAGTGTGCGTAGTATAGTCAATGTTCAATTCCGAACAACCTGCAACGCAAACTTTTCCCATTTGGCGCGCAACGAGAGCCGCGTGCGAAGTCATTCCACCGCGTGCCGTAAGAATTCCTTCGGAAGCATCCATCCCTTTAATATCTTCCGGTGAAGTTTCAATACGAACAAGAATAATTTTTTCGCCGCGTTTCTTCCACTCTTCAGCATCCGGTGCGTTGAATACGACACGACCTGTAGCAGCGCCGGGTCCAGCGTTCAATCCTTTTGCGAGTAATCGTCCACTATCAATTGCAGCTTTCTTTTCTTTCAGATCGAAAATCGGACGGAGCAATTGATTGAGTTGATCGGGATCGATTCTTTCGAGTGCTTCTTTATCGGTGATAAGTTTTTCTGCAACCATATCAACAGCAATTTTAATTGCAGCAAATGCTGTACGTTTTCCGGTGCGGCATTGCAACATATACAATTTGCCTTGTTGAATGGTGAACTCAATATCGTTCATCTCTCGATAATGCTTTTCGAGTTTCAAACGAATCTTATCGAGTTCTTTATAAATTTTCGGATTTTGTTTTGCAAGATCAGATATTGGAAGCGGTGTGCGCGTTCCGGCAACAACATCTTCGCCTTGAGCGTTCATTAAATATTCACCATAGAACACATTCTCACCGGTTGCCGCATCGCGCGTAAAGGCAACGCCCGTTCCGGAATCTTCACCCATATTTCCAAAGACCATGGATTGAATGTTTATTGCTGTTCCCCACGCTACCGGTATGTCGTACATTTTTCTGTATGCAATTGCGCGTTCGTTGTTCCACGAATTGAACACGGCTTTTGCGGCTCCCCACAATTGTTTCATCGGATCCTGCGGGAAATCATGTCCGGTTTTTTCTTTTACCGCTGCTTTGAACTTTACGATTAAATCTTTCATATCGTCTGCGGTAAGATCAGTATCGAGATGAACACCTTTCTCGTGTTTCTTCTTTTCAATAATCACTTCAAACGGATCAATCTCATCTTTGTGAACCGGTTTCAATCCAAGAACAACATCGCCATACATTTGAACGAAGCGGCGGTATGAATCGTACACGAAACGTGGATTGCCGGTTTTCTTTACGAGACTTTCGGCAATAGCATCGTTAATACCAAGATTCAAAATTGTATCCATCATTCCCGGCATAGAAGCGCGTGCACCGGAACGAACAGACATTAACAACGGATTTTTTACATCGCCAAATTTCGCACCCATTGCTTTTTCAACTTTTTTTATTGCAGCAA
Organism: Bacteroidota bacterium; assembly: GCA_031420755.1. Lineage (GTDB taxonomy): Bacteria > Bacteroidota > Ignavibacteria > UBA10030 > UBA8401 > UBA8401. The sequence continues at coordinate 4,597 of JANONI010000288.1, forward strand.
CAACTTCTTTTTCAAGTGTTTTGGGAAGTGTTTTTTTGTGATCGTAATAATACGTGCAAACTTCTGTTGTAATAGTGAATCCTGCAGGAACCGGAAGTCCTATTTTAACCATTTCTGCAAGGTTTGCACCTTTTCCACCGAGAAGATTTTTCATTTCAGCTTTACCTTCAGCGCGTCCGCCTCCGAAGCTATAAACATATTTGGGCATTGCTTTACCTTTCTTATTTAAGTGATTTGAAATTTGAAAACATTAACTACAATTTAAGTGCCACTGTACAGATACAAAATAGCGAAAAATACCATAATTTTTGAGGAATAAATTTGTTTCGTTTTCTATTGATAAGAATATAAAAATGGATTTTGGCAAAATAAGGAAGTTTCCTTTTTAATTCTCCGAAATCAGCACATTTATTATTGGCATATAACTTGCTAATTATAAATATAGCTATGGCAACTAAAAATCAAGACAATCCAACCTATTCCATCGGAACTGCGGCGCGAATGCTCGGCGTTTCTGTGCAAACACTTCGACTATATGAAAGCGAAGGTTTGATTATTGCCGCAAAGTCTGAAGGGAATCAGCGAATTTATTCCGATTCGGATATTGAACGTATTCGGTGCATTCGAAAAGCGATCAATGAAGAAAAGATTAGTATCGGCGGAATGAAACGTATTCACGGAATGGTTCCGTGCTGGAACAGTGTTAACTGTTCTTCCGAAGAACGTACCGTCTGCCCAGCATTCACAAATCATCTTGGCGGATGTTGGACGTATAAGCATGCTAATAATATATGTGCAGAGCGCGACTGCCGGTTGTGTGAAGTGTATAAACTCTCGAGCGATTGCTATCAGATTAAGCAATTGATTTCGACATTAGGGCATCTCTCTACGAGTCGTAGACTAAAAACTATGTTATAAAAAGCATAGACCACTGATAACACGGTAAAAACGCGGATTTTCACAGATATTATTCGTATTTTTCCACAATAATCCGCGGTTACATAACACTTTTATCTACGACTCATTGGACGTAACATCAGAGCAGTTCTAAAAATTAGTATTTTTAAAAAATTAACGCAAAGAACGCAAAGATAACGCAGAGTTCGCTGAGAATATTTACATTTTTAGAACCGCCCATCAATTAATAATACAATATAGTACATAATCTCCGAGTT